>CAZDLQ010000038.1:7115-7825 GCA_964506315.1 uncultured Oscillospiraceae bacterium | reverse complement strand
CCCTATCGCCGCAGGCGTCGCTATGCTTTGCCTGTGCGCTCTCGCTCTTTTTAGCAACGCAGGGCATAATCGAAACCACGCGAATCTTACGGGGGTCAAGTCCCATTTTCTCGGCAAAATAACTTTTTGTTACTGCGCCAAACATTTGTTGCGGAGATTTTGCGGTGGACAGGTTATTTGTAAACTGCGGGAACTGTGATTTTACAAAGCTGACCCAACCGGGACAGCAGGAAGTGAACATAGGAAAGCTTGCGTTTTCTTTATTGCCAAAACGCTCAATAAGCTCGCTTGCCTCTTCCATAATGGTAAGGTCGGCGCTGAAGTTGGTATCAAATACGTAGTTAAAGCCAAGGCGTTTTAAGGCGGCAACCATACGGCCGATGGTGGCTTTTTCGCTCGGCAATGCGCTATTATCCGCCCAAGCGCTGCGAACTGCAGGCGCAACCTGCACTACGGTCACGGTTTCAAAGTCGTCAATAGCATTTTGTGCAAGAGCAATATCGTCCCTCTCCGAAAGCGCACCGCAGGGGCAGTGTGTAATACACTGACCACAGTTTGTGCAGTCGGTTTGAGAAAGCTTTTTGTTACCCTCAAGGCCGACGGTTGTTCTACTGCCTGTGCCTAAAACCGTCCAAATATTCATATCCTGAAGCTTATCGCAGGCGGCAATACAGCGCATACATTTTACGCATTTAGACTCCTCGCGCACT
>CAZDLQ010000038.1:0-7105 GCA_964506315.1 uncultured Oscillospiraceae bacterium | reverse complement strand
GCTCCCTTTTCCCAAGGCTTTTTAGTAGAAGTTTCGGGGAAAAGATTTTCAAAAATACCAAAATCGTTAGCAAGCTTTTGAAGTGTGCAGGTGTTATCTCTCGGGCAGGTGTAGCAAACCTTGTTGTGCTTTGACAAAATAAGCTCAAGGTTCATTTTACGAGCCTTTTTTACGCGCTCTGAGTTTGTCACAATGCTCATATTTTCTTCAATTTGCGTATTGCAGGCGGTAACGAGAGAGTCTATTCCCTCAACCTCTACAAGACACATTCTACAAGCGCCTATCTCGTTTAAATCCTTAAGATAGCACAGGGTGGGGATTTCTACGTTAGCGGCCCTTGCGGCCTCTAAAATGGTGGTGCCTTTTTTAGCTGTAAGCTCAGTGCCGTTTAATTTAAAGTTTACCATTTTAGTTTCCTCCCTCCCTTAAAGCAGCCATAACCGAAGTGGTCACATCTAAGACAGCGGTTTGCCTCAACCTCGGCCTCCTGCTGTGTAAGCTCACATTCGATATGCTCAAAATCGTATTTTCTTTCGTTTGCCTCACGCTCTCTTATATTAACTCTGCCGTGCGGCACGTGGTTTTTATATTTAGGCGTGGGAATTTCTACGTCTACGCTAATTTCGTGATTAAATCCTAAGAAATTATCAATATTTGCGGCGGCCACCTTACCTGCGGCAACAGCCTTAATTGCGGTTGCGGGGCCTGTTGCACAGTCACCGCCTGCAAAAATGTTCGCAGTTCCCTTTACGCTTGTATCGCTGTTTGTTACAACGTTGCCCCAGCGGGTTTCAATGCCCATAGCCTCAAAGCCGATGTCCTCAACATTTTGACCGACTGCCATTACGATAATATCGGCCTCTATTCTCTTTTCGGGGAGATTTGCGTTTTGAGGTCTTGGACGGTATGCTCTATCCACCGCGCCGATGATTTGGGGCTGAGTGATAAGAGCGGCGACCTTGCCCTCAGCGTCGGTTTCAATTCTAACGGGGGCTTCAAGCTCAACTATCTCGGCGCCCTCGGCAAGTGCGCCCTCTACCTCTTCGGGAAGGGCGGTCATATCCACCTTACGACGACGGTAAACACAGGTCACCTTTTCGGCGCCGAGGCGTACCGAGGTGCGTGTTACGTCCATTGCAACGTTACCGCCGCCCACGATTACAACCTTTTTACCCTTAAAGTCGGGCATTTCGTCGTCACCGATTTTGCCGAGCATCTCAACAGCCGACATTACGCCAATGCTGTCCTCGCCTTCCATCTTAAGCTTTTTATCGCCCTGTGCGCCGATGCTTATGTAAACCGCGTCATACTGCTCGGAAAGCTCTTTAAGGCTTATATCCTTTCCGATATCAACGCCCGTTTTAACGTCAATACCAACCGAGAGGATATTTTCTATTTCCTTATCAATGATAGCCCTCGGGAAGCGGTAGTTAGGAATACCGTAGCGGAGCATTCCGCCAAGCTTTTTATGGCGCTCAAAAACCGTTACCGAGTGGCCCATAAGAGTTAAGAAATATGCGGCGGTAAGACCTGCAGGTCCGCCACCGATAACCGCAACCTTTTTATCGGTCTTGGGGTGGGCTTTGGGGTTATTTACAACCTTTTCGTTATCAACTGCGTACTTTTTAAGTCCTCTAATGTTAAGGGGCGCGTCGGTCATACTGCGGCGGCAGTGAGTTTCACAAGGATGCTCACAAATATAAGCGCAGGCGATAGGCCAGGGATTATCGCGGCGCACAAGCAGTGCCGCCTCGTCTACTCTACCCTCTTCAACAAGCGATATGTAACCGGGAATATCAACGTTTGCAGGGCAAAGTGTACTGCAGGGAACGGGTGCTTCAAATGAGCCTTTGCAAACGCCCTCGTTTATATGCGAAAGATAATCGCTCTCGTCGGCAAAAAGCGAGGTTGAAACCATTTTTGCCGCGCCTGTACCTATGGCGCAGTCGGCGGTATCCTCAATGGTTTTTACAAGCTCCTTTAAGGTTTCAAGAATTTGTTCATTTGCGCGGCCGTCCATAATTTGCGAAAGCAAATTAGCGACCTGACCGAGTCCTATACGGCAGGGAACGCATTTACCGCACGACTGCGCGTGGCACATTGTTACAAAGCCGTGTACCACGTCAATAGGACACACGCCCGTAGGTGCGGCGGATATGCGGCGGCGCATAGTCTCATACATATCGTCAATTACCGCACTATTCTTTTCAGCGGGCAGATTTAATCTACTCATATCTCTTCTCCGTTTCCTTTTTAGCGTTATCTTGCATTAGTATATTAAAGATATGTTAATTATACCACATATTGTCTAATCTTGGCAACCGCTATTTGACATTATTTAAAAATATTATAAGAGTCTTGCAAACAAGGGGCAAAAAGGATATAATAAAGCTACTATAAAGAAAAACTTTTGAGGTGTGTTATGCTTAACGTTGGAGTAGATTTGGGCGGCACCAACATTGCCGTTGGAATTGTCGACGAAAATTATAATATTGTTGCGAGGGCAAACCGAAAAACCGATGCGCAAAGAAGCAGCGCGGAAATTGTTGAAGATATTGCCGCCGCCGCTTTAGAGGCTATTGAAAAGGCTGGCGCGACGGTAAAAGACATTTCTTATGCAGGCATTGGTGTTCCCGGTTCGGTTGACAGCAAAAACGGAATTGTTCGTTTTACGCCTAATATGCCGTTTAGCAATCTTCCCTTAAAGGCTATGCTTTTAGAGAAAACGGGCCTCAGTTTTGACCTTGAAAACGACGCTAACGCGGCCGCTCTCGGTGAGGGGCTTGCAGGCTCGGGCAAGGGCTGTAGCGATTTTGTTATGATTACGCTCGGCACAGGTGTCGGCGGCGGAATTATAGCAGGCGGCAAGCTTGTCACGGGTGTAAACTCGGCAGGCGGTGAGCTTGGGCATATTGTTATATGTATGGGCGGCGAAAAGTGCGGCTGTGGAAGGCACGGCTGTTTTGAAAGCTACGGCTCGGTTAGCGCTCTTATCGCGCAAACCAAGGCTAAAATGGCCGAGTGTCCCGAAAGCCTTATGCACATACTCGCCGAGCAAAACGGCGGCGCGGTAAACGGCCGCACCTCGTTTGATGCAATGAAAATGGGCGACAAGGCGGCGGCGGAAGTTGTTGACAAATACACCGATTATCTCGCCTGCGGCCTTGGCAGTATCATAAACATTTTTCAGCCCGAGATTCTTTCTATCGGCGGCGGAATTTCAAGAGAGGGCGAGGTACTCCTCTCGCCTATTCGCGAAAAGCTTAAAAGCGAAAGCTTTAACAAAAACCTTGAGGTTACCACCTCTCTTCGCACCGCTACCCTTTTCGGTGACGCAGGTATTATCGGCGCCGCATTTATTTCTACTTTAAAGTAGGTGACTTAAATGATTATTTCGGTTTATTATTCACATATTATGGCGGCGGCTTCTCAAACGGGACTTTCGCTCGAAGAGGTTGCAAAAGCGTGTATAGAGCATCACGTAACAGGCTTTGACGTTATAATGTCGCAAATAGATGAAAAGTGCCTTGAAAACGTAAAGGTGCTTAAAGACTGCGGGCTTGCTTGCTGTGCTTTGCCTGCACACACCGACTTTTTGCATAACAATGACAGCGCACTTATAGACAAAATTATCGCCCACGCAAAAGACCTCGGCGTGAGCGTTATAATGGCTATCCCCGGCTTATTTAATGAAGGCGAGGATAAACAGGCGGCGCGCGAGCGCTCGCTCGCGCCTATAAAACGCCTTTGTGAGCTTGCCGAAAAAGAAAATATCTACGTCGGCGTTGAGGATTATGACGACGTAAATTCCGCCGTTGCAGGAATAGAGGGAGTTTCTTGGTATCTTGAGAGAATGAGCGAGCTTCACTGCATATTTGACACGGGCAACTTTGCTTTTATGGGCGACGATACTATGAGCGCTTTCAGTAAATTTAAAAGCCGCATTACCCGTCAAATACACTGCAACGACAGGGCACTTACCTGCACGGACGGCGCGAGGGCGCGAACAAGAAAAACGGGCGAAAATGACTATCCCGTAGCGGTTGGCAGCGGCGATATTCCCCACGCCGAGATTTTAAGCACCCTTAAAAGCCAAGGCTTTGACGGTATAATTACCATCGAGAATTTCGGCGGCGGTAATATGCTGAAAAACATTACCGAGTCGGGCGATTTTATTTTCAAAACAATAAACTCTATCTAAAACGCGTGGCACTCTCTTTTTAGGGCGTGCCACTATTTTAAAATTTACCTATTGTTCATAAATTTCGACAAATTTTTGTTGATTTACGCCTAAATAGGCAATATACTCTAATTGTATAATTTACCAAAACAAAGGAGCTTTAAAATGCTACAGCTTAAAGGCATAAAAAAGGACTACCCTGCAGGCAGCGGCACGGTGCACGCGCTAAAGGGCATTGACCTGAATTTTAGAGAAAGTGAGTTTGTGTCGATTTTAGGCCCGTCGGGCTGCGGAAAGACCACAATGCTCAACATCATCGGCGGTCTTGACAAGTACACCGAGGGTGACCTTATTATAAACTCGCGTTCCACAAAAGAGTACAAGGACAGGGACTGGGACAGCTACCGCAATCATTCGGTCGGTTTTGTGTTCCAAAGCTATAACCTTATTTTGCATCAGTCGGTTTTGCAAAACGTTGAGCTTGCGCTTTCGCTTTCGGGCGTTAAAAAGGCCGAGCGCACACGCAAGGCAAAAGAGGCGCTTGAAAAGGTTGGACTCGGCGACCAAATTTCAAAGAAGCCGACCGAGCTTTCGGGCGGACAAATGCAACGTGTTGCCATCGCGCGTGCCATTGTAAACAACCCCGATATCGTTCTTGCCGACGAGCCGACAGGTGCGCTTGACAGTCAAACAAGCGTGCAGGTTATGGAGATTTTAAAGGAAATCTCAAAGGACCGTCTTGTAATTATGGTAACCCACAACCCCGAGCTTGCTGAAAACTATTCAACCCGAATTATCCGTATGCTTGACGGCGTGGTTACAAGTGACTCGGCTCCCCTCTCGGACGAGGAGATTTTAAGCGCTACCGAAAAAGACGAGCCAAAGCGCGAGGGCAAAAAGCGCGGCGTTAAAAAGCCGTCTATGTCGCTTTTAACCTCGTTTTCGCTTTCGCTTAAAAACCTGTTTACCAAAAAGGGCCGAACTGCCCTCACCTCGTTTGCGGGCAGTATCGGTATTATCGGCATCGCGCTGATTTACGCCGTTTCGCAGGGTACCACCGCTTACATTGACACAATGCAGGAAGACACGCTTTCCTCATATCCCTTAACGCTTGAGTCACAGCATATGGACGTCAGTTCACTTATGACTACGTTTATAGGAAATGCCACATCACACAGCGAACACGAAAATGATGCCGTTTATCAAAAGGGAATGCTCTACGACCTTGTTAATGCGCTAAGCTCTATGCAAACACAGGAAAATGACCTCAAGAGCTTTAAGGAGCGTGTTGAAGCCGAGCTTGAAGACAAGGAAAGTGACCTGTATAAAGCAGTAAACGGTGTGCAATACACCTATGATATGGATATGCTGATTTATACCGAGGGTGTTGACGGCACGATTATCCGTTCTGACACTCAGGCACTTTTAGAGGAGCTTTTAATCGAATATTTCGGCATGGATTTGTCCGCTATGTTTAATATGGGTGCCACCTTTGGTATGGACAGCGAAAACATGATGAGTATGTCGCCAATGGGCTCCTCCGCTGTGCTTTGGCAGGAAATGCTGCCGGGAGAAAACGGAAAGCTGTACAACGACCTTTTGGATAAGCAATATGATGTAATATACGGCTCGTGGCCTACAGAGTACAACGAGGTTGTGATGATTGTCGACTAAAATAATGAGATCGACGATTTGACACTTTACGCTCTCGGTCTTAAATCCAAAGAGGATATGGATGCTCTTGCCGACAGTGCTTTTAACAAAACCGAAATTGCGTTTGATGAGAAACACTGGAGTTATGAGGAAATTTGCGAAATGGACTTTAGAACCGTTTTCGGCTCCAACTGCTACGCTTATGACGAGGCTTCAAACACCTACAAGGACCTTCGCGACACCTCGGCAGGTATGAAGTATCTTTACGAAAACGGCACGACCTTAAAGGTTTCGGGTATCATTAGACCGAGCGAGGACGCCGTTTCGGCAATGCTTTCTACGGGAATCGGCTATACCACAAAGCTCACCGAGTACGTAATAGAAAATTCCAAAAGCTCGGATGCCGTTAAGGCACAGCTTGCAAATCCCTCAACCGATATTTTCACAAATCTTCCATTTAAAGAAAACTCGGGCAAGCTTTCGGACGCTGAGAAAACCGAGGAATTTAAAAAGTATATTTCTACGCTTGACACAAACGGCAAAAGCGACGCTTACCTTAAAATAATGAGTATTCCCTCACAGGAAATGCTCGATTCTTCGGTTGAAAATGCTCTCAAGGGTATGGACCGTGCGGCTATTGAAAAAGCGCTTGTTTCCGCCCTTTTATCGCAAATGAGCATTAGCGAAAAAGAACTTACCGATTATCTCTCCTCACTTCCCGAGGAAGACGTTTTTGAAATGTATACCCAAATGATAACCGAGGGCGTAAAAATGCAGTACGCCGAGGGCGTTAAAGCGCAACTTTCCGCGCTCACTCCCGAGCAAAAGGCGGCCGCTTTGGATATGGCTTTAAAGGGCTATACCGAGGAGCAGTGCTCGCAGTACTACGACGAGGTTTTGGTATTCTCCGAGTCGACCTACGAGCAAAATTTAACCGAGCTTGGTTACGTTAATCTTGACACGCCTTCCGCAATAAACATTTACGCCTCAACCTTTGCAAACAAGGATATTATTGAGGAGTTTATTGCCGATTACAATGAGGGCGCCGAGGAGCTTGAAAAGATTGTATACACCGATTACGTGGGCATAATGATGTCGTCAATCACCACCATTATAAACGCTATCACCTACGTGCTTATTGCATTTGTTGCCGTTTCCCTTATAGTTTCCTCAATAATGATCGGCGTTATTACGCTAATCTCGGTTCAGGAGCGCACAAAGGAAATTGGTATACTTCGCGCCATCGGTGCATCTAAAAAGAACGTTTCGCAC
>CAZDLQ010000037.1:0-7860 GCA_964506315.1 uncultured Oscillospiraceae bacterium | reverse complement strand
TCGGAGTGATATTATTGCTTTGCAATAGTGTTATTGAAACCTTGCGGTTTCAGTGGTATTTTATTCGCCATAAACTGCCGAAGGCAATATCACTCGGCGAAAGCCGAATATAACTGCGTAGCAATAAAACTCGCCGTAAGGCGAATAAAACTGCGAGGCTTAACTAAAGTAAGCCTCGCAATGATTAGTCGTCGTCTTCTTCGGTTTCAACAGGGCGGGGGAGCTTTTCGGCTCTTATGCTTGCAATTCGTCTATCCTCAACCGAGAGAACGGTGAACTTAACAAAGTCAAATTCAACCTCGGGATGCTCGTCGGGCTCGGGGATACTCTCGAGTAGTCCCGTAATAAAGCCGCCGATGGTATCGTACTCAACGTCCTCGGGGATAGTAATTTCAAGAAGCTTTGCGACCTCGTCAAGCTCGGCGGTGCCGTCAATGGTAAACACCGTGTCGCTAACCTTTGCAATTTCCTCTTCCTCGTCGTCGTACTCGTCCTGCATTTGACCAACGATAGACTCAAGCAGGTCTTCCATCGTGATAATACCGGCCGTTCCGCCGTATTCGTCAACAACAACGGCCATTTGCATTCTTTTTTCGGTAAGCTTTGCGAAAACCTCACGAAGCTTAATGGACTCAGGAATATAAAGCGCGGGGCGCATCATTTTTTCAATACTGATTTCTTTTCCAACGCTCTTGCCAACGTATTTAAGGAAGTCCTTAACATAAACTACGCCGACAATGTTATCAAGGTCGTCCTTGTATACAGGGATACGGGAATAACCTTCCTCGATACTGCAGTTTATAACGTCCTCAACCGAAGAGTTTACGTTGAGGGCAACAACCTCGGTGCGATGGGTCATAGCCTCGTCGGCGGTGGTATCGTCAAACTCAAATATACCTGCAATCATTTCCTTTTGGCTTTCTTCAAAAACGCCCGTTTCCTTACCGGCGTCCACCATCATCATAATTTCCTCTTCGGTAACCTCTTCGTTTTGCTCGTTGGGGTTAACGCCGAGAAGCTTTAAGATGCCGTTTGTGCTCTTGGATAATAAGAACACGATAGGTGAGGTGATTTTAAAGATAAAGGTGAGCGCGCCGACAAAGGCAAAGGAAATGCGCTCGGGGTTGTTCATAGCAATTCTTTTGGGAACCATTTCGCCAAAAACAATTGATAAGAACGCTAAGAGAATGGTTAAGATTATAAGGCAAATGCCGTGAAGCACGCCGTAATCAACCATAGTGAGTGCTTTGTGCACAAGAGAGGCAAGTGGGCCTGCAAACTTGTCAGCCGCAACAGCTGAAGTTAAAAATCCTGCAATTGTAATGCCAACTTGAATGCTTGCTAAAAACTTAGTCGGCTCTTTTAAGAGCTTTTGCACCTTTTTGGCTTTTTTGTTACCGTCGTCTGCCAAAATTTTAAGTTTGGCATCATTTAGGGTAACCATTGCCATTTCTGAGGCGGCAAAAAAGCCGTTAACAAACATAAGAAGTAAAAGTACAATAATGTAGAAAAGTAGGTTACCCCCGCTAATGTTTTCAGAGGCTGCAAGTAACGGAATAACCATACTACTGTCAGGGTCCACGATAAATTGTCTCCTTTCGGTTTTTAAAATATGCAAAACATATCATACAACAAATATGTATAAATGTCAAGTTTTGATTAAATTACCGCCGCCTGTTGCGGTGTCGGTTGTTACAGGCAACGCTCAGTACAAGCCCGATTGCACCGTAGGTTACCACAACCGAGGTGCCACCCGCACTAAAAAGCGGTAGTGTAATTCCGATAACGGGAAGTAGCGACAGCACCATTCCGATATTGATAATTGTTTGAACTGAAAGCATGGCAAAAACGCCGACGCAAATGTATTTTCCTAAATCGTCGTCGGACGCTTTGGCGTTATATAGCGCTCTAAAGCAAATAGAGCCGAGTAAAATGAGCACAAGTAAACAGCCGAGAAAGCCGAGCGTTTCGCCGATAAATGCGAAAATGTAGTCACTTTGCACGGCAGGCACTTTACGTAAATTTGCATCAAAGCCCTTTCCAAAAAGCATACCCGAGCCGAGCGCAATTCGCCCCTGGCGCGGCTGAACGCTAATGGTAAGCGGATATTTTTCGGGGTCAAATACAACCTCAAATCGCGCCTTTTGGTCGGCCGACATTACAAACTTCCATAAAATAACAACGATGCCGGGCAGGCAAGCCATCGGCGGCAGGATGTATTTCCACGAAATGCCTGCCGAGAATAGCATAAATAGGAAAATCGAAAAGAAAACGATGGCGCTTCCATCGTCACCCTGCATTACGATAAGCAGGGTAGGCAGCGCGCCGTGTACACACAAAAGAAAAACCTGAAAAAGTGAGTTTATGTGGTCTTTCACCTTTTCAAGATGAAGCGCAAAGGTTAAAATAAAGGCAAGCTTAAGTAGCTCGGACGGCTGAAAGGTAAGCGAGGTAAAGGGAATTTCAAGCCAGGCCCTGTCGTCCGCGCCGTCGCGCTTAAGTCCCACGAAAAAGGTCAGTGCCACTAAAAATAATGCAATCGGGACATAGATTTTCCACAAATTCGCAAGCGAACGGTAATCAAAAAGCGAAAGTATTATCGCAACAACAAGTCCGAGAATAGACGCGCCCACTTGAACGTAGGTGTAGCTCATACTGCCAAAAAAATAGGTGGTGCATTTGTAGATGATGAAGCAACCGAAGGCAGAGGTTAAAATGCAAAAAGCGAGCATTACTTTGTCCGAAAACTTAAAGTAATTGCGGATAGATTTAAAAATTTTAGAAAACGCCGCGCCCATATTAACCTCCTTTTTAAGTTTTTATAATAGTATTATAGCTTTTTAGTATAAAAAATTCAAGATAAACCTTTGCATAGCGGTAAAAATGTGATATAATGTAAAAAAATCGGAAGGGAGTGGGTGAAATAGAAAGCTTTGTTTCACACAGTGAAAAGGAAACCTATGAGTTTGCGGCAAAACTTGCATCGCGCCTTACGCGCGGAAGCGTGCTCGCCTTTGAGGGTGGACTCGGCGCAGGAAAAACTGCCTTTGTGCGCGGCGTTGTAAAGGCTCTAAATTCGCAGGATAGCGTTTCAAGCCCGACCTTTGCGATAGTAAATGAGTACGATGCCGATATTCCTCTTTTCCACTTTGATATGTATAGGATAGAAACCTTATCCGAGCTTTATTCGATCGGCTTTTTCGAGTATCTTGAAAGAGGCGGCATTTGCCTGATTGAATGGAGTGAAAACATTTACTCGGCACTGCCCGAGGATACGGTTTTTGTAAAAATAGAGGTGCGCGATGAAAACACGCGTGAATTTACTGTTTGGGAGGGTAAAGAAAAGTGATAATAGTTGCAGTTGAAAGCTCGGCGGTTGCCGCCTCGGTTGCGGTGCTTGAAAATGAAAAACTGCTTTGCGAGATATATTCAAATAACGGCCTTACCCATTCGGTAACCTTACTTCCCGCCATCAAATCAGCGCTTGATTTTTGTTCGCTTACCGTGAGTGACGTTGATGTTTTCGCCGTTTCAAACGGCCCCGGTTCGTTTACGGGACTGAGAATAGGCGCCGCAACGGTTAAAGGTCTTGCGGGCGAAAAGGAATGTATCGGTATTTCAACCCTTGAGGCGATGGCGTTTGACCATACTGAGTTTGACGGCGTGATTTGTGCCTGTATGGACGCGCGCTGCAGTCAGTTTTATAACGCGCTTTTTGAGTGCGACGGCAAAAATATAAAGAGAATTTGCGAGGATAGAGCGCTTATGTCAACCGAGCTTATCGCTGAGCTTGAAAAAATAAATAAAAATATACTGCTTGTCGGTGACGGCGCAAATTTGTGCTATAATAATATAAAAGAAACCGCACCTGAGCTTGCAAAAAAGGTGGTTTTACCTGCCGCAAGTAGAGTGTATCAGCACGCGGGCGGCGTTGCGCTTTGCGCACTTGATAAACTTTCAAACGGCGAAAAAACGGTAAGCGCGGACGAGCTTAATCTAAGCTATCTTCGCCTGCCGCAAGCTGAGAGAGAACTTAAAAAGAAGGAGAATACAAAATGATTGCAATCGGTTCGGACCACGGTGGATTAAGTTTAAAGAACGCTATAAAGAAATATCTTGACGAAAAAAATATCGAGTATATAGATTTCGGCACAAACAGTGAGGAGTCCTGCGATTACGTAGATTTCGCCGTAAAGGTAGCAAAAAGCGTGCAAGGCGGAGAGTGCGAGAAGGGTATTCTCGTTTGCGGCACAGGCATTGGAATGTCGCTTGCGGCAAATAAATTTAAAGGCATTCGCGCGGCCGTTTGCGGAGACTTTTTCAGCGCGAAATACACAAGAGTGCATAACGACTCCAACATTCTTTGCCTTGGCCAAAGGGTTACGGGAGAGGGCCTTGCACTTGAGCTTGTGGACGTTTTCTTAAACACCGAGTTTGAGGGCGGCCGCCACGCAATTCGTTTACAAAAAATTGCTGATATAGAAAATGAGCAGTAAAGGAGATAAAATTATGGCACTTGAACCCATCATTAACAACCATCCCCTTATTCAACACAAAATTACCCGAATGAGAATGATTCAAACGGGCTGTAAGGAGTTTCGCGAGCTTGTTTCCGAGGTTGCAATGCTTCTTTGCTATGAGGCTACCCGTGACCTGCCCTTAAAGGAAATTGAAATTGAAACACCTATTTGTAAAACCAAAAAGAAGGTGCTTTCGGGTATGGATATCGCCTTCGTTCCCATCCTGCGTGCAGGTCTTGGAATGGTGGATGGCGTTACAAGTTTAGTGCCCACCGCAAAGGTCGGCCATATCGGTATGTACCGTGACCCTGTAACCATCAAGCCCGTGCCTTACTACTGCAAGCTGCCTACCGATATTGCACAGCGTGAGGTGTTCGTGCTTGACCCCATGCTCGCAACAGGCGTTTCGGCTATTGACGCTATTTCTCAAATTAAGCAAAGCGGCGCTACAAAAATCAGATTTATGTGCATAATTGCCGCCCCCGAGGGACTTGCGGCTCTTAGAGAGGCTCACCCCGACGTGCAAATTTACTGCGGCGCACTTGACGAAAAGCTAAACGACCACTGTTACATTATCCCCGGTCTTGGCGACGCAGGCGATAGAATCTTCGGTACAAAATAAAAACGCTTTTAACAGCGGAAAGAAACAATTCTTTCCGCTGTTATTTTTTTAAAACTCTTGACATAAACAATACTTCGTGATACGATGTATAGCGTAAGGAGAGGTATACAATGGACATACAATTAAAAAGAGGACTTTTAGATATATGTGTGCTTGCCGCTATAAAAAACGAGGACTCATACGGCTATAAGATTATAAAGGATCTAAAGCCGTATATAGAACTGTCCGAGTCAACCCTGTATACAATTTTAAAACGCTTGGAAGCCGCCAATATGCTAACCGTAAAAACGGTAGAACACGACGGTAGACTGCGAAAATACTATCATATAACAAAAGCAGGGCTTGGGCGTATTGAAGATTTTATGGAAGAGTGGAAGCAAATTTTGTCTATATATGAGTTTGTAGCCAAAGGGGATGGAGAAAATGAATAAACAAGAGTTTATAAAAGAGCTTGGCGGACTGCTTTCGGGTCTTCCGAGCGAGGAAATAGAGCAAAGGCTTGAGTTTTACAGCGAAATGATAGACGACAAGGTAGAGGAAGGCGTTTCGGAAGAGGAAGCAGTCGGTGAGCTTGGCGACGCTGTTGAAATAGCGGCGCAAATAAAGGCGGACGTTCCGCTTGTAAAGCTCGTGAAAGAAAAAATGAAACCTAAGAAAAAGCTTAGCGCGCTTGAAATAGTACTTATTGTTTTAGGCTCGCCCATTTGGCTTTCGCTTTTGATAGCCGCCTTGGCGGTAGTGTTTGCCGTGTACGTTGTAATTTGGTCGGTAGTAATTTCGCTTTGGGCAGTTTTTGCCTCTCTTGTGGCGAGCACTTTTGGCGTTTTAGTAGCAGGAGTCTTCTTTTTAGTTGGCGGACACCCCGTTTCGTGCGCCGCAATGATAGGCACGGGCTTTGTGCTTGCGGGCGTTTCTATCTTTTTATTCTTTGGCTGTAGGCTTGCGGGCAAGGGCGCAGTGTATCTTACGGGTAAAACCGCTGTTCTAATTAAAAATTGTTTTATTAAAAAAGGAGAGAGCGTAAATGAGTAAGGCTACAAAAATATGGCTCATTGTTGCGGCCTGTCTTGTGCTTGTCGGTTTAATATTTTTTGGAGTGGTTATTAAAATGATAGGCTGGGACTTCCGTTCCCTTGGCACCTCAGAATACCAAACCAAAACCCACGAGATAACCGAGAATTTCAATGGTATTCACATAGCAACAATTGCGGATGATATATCGTTTGTTCCGTCAAATGGCGAAGGCTGCCGAGTAGAGTGCTACACGACTGAAAACACAAGACATTCGGTTAAGGTGGAAAATGATACGCTTATCATTAATACGGTTAGAAAGACAATGTGGTATGAATTTATTAGCATAAATTTTGATACACCAAAGATAACTGTTTATCTTCCTAAAACGCAGTATGATTTGTTATTTATAGAGGAAGATACAGGCGACGTTAACGTGCCAAACGATTTCACGTTTAAAGAAACCGACATTACGCTCACTACGGGTGACGTGAATTTTTACGCTACCTCGGATGCACTTAAAATCAAAACGAGCACGGGCGACGTAGAGGTTGAGGACACGCTGTTGGGCTCACTTGATATTCGCGTAACAACGGGCGAGGTTTCTCTTGAAAACGTTAAGTGTGCAGGCGATTTGGGCGTTGAGGTTTCAACGGGCGAGACCGAGCTCGATAACGTAACCTGTAAAAACCTTGTGTCAAACGGAAGCACGGGCAGTATTACCTTAAAAAACACAGTCGCTGTGGAGAAGCTTATTGTAGATAGAACCACGGGCGGCGTAAAATTTGAGGGTGCCGATGCAGGCGAAATCTCGGTAAAGACCGATACAGGCAGTATTTCGGGCACACTTCTCTCCGAAAAGGTGTTTATTGCGCAAAGCGATACAGGCCGCGTCAGCGTTCCCGAAACTACAAGCGGCGGTAAATGTAAGCTCTCCACCGATACGGGCAGCATAAAAATCAAAATAGCAAAATAACCAAAAACACAAAAAGGCACCGCTACAGCGGTGCCTTTTTTAGCCTCCGCAAGCCTCGCGGGAGGGGGACCGACGCGAAGCGTTGGTGGAGGGATATAAAAGTGAAATCTATGACTGCTTTTTTAGATTACTTTATTTTCTGCTTGACATTGACGCAACGTCAAGTGATAAGATATAATACAAAGTGGGGGTGAAGAGATGTATCAAAAGCCACTATATGATATAGCACAAGTTTGTAAGATGCTTGGCACCACGTCAAGAACTCTCCGCTTTTATGAGGAAAAAGGCATCATTCAAAGCACAACGGTTGGCACATCATCTCGACGACAATATACCGAGGAACAGCTATCACTCATAAAAAACGTTCTTGTTCTTCGTGCTTTAGGGTTATCCGTAAAAGCGGTGGCGGAGTTGCAAGCCCAAGAATTAGATTTAAAGGATGCTGTTATTTCCAAACGAGCGGAAATATATGCGTCTATTGAATCACGAACACGTGAAATCAATCTTTTAAATGAAGCTTTATCGACGATTGAAACTGGAAAAAATATTTTTAATATGGAGTGGAAACACTCTCCTGTTCCAAACGAGAAAGAAAAAGAAATTGCTCGGATTTGTACTGATGCCATTATAAATGGAGATGACTCCGTTCTCTATGAGTATTTGAGTCTTCGCTTGACGCAATATATGCCTAAAGAAGTTTATCGTATTGTGCGAAAAGATACGTTGGTTAT
>CAZDLQ010000036.1:2216-7937 GCA_964506315.1 uncultured Oscillospiraceae bacterium | reverse complement strand
GTTGGTTTCGAGCATCGGGCCGGTTTCGCAGTACTTAACGCCGTATTTCTTAGCGCTGTCAAACATTTCGCAAAGCAGCGGCGCGTTGATGCCGCGGTTTTGAAGCTCGGGGTCAACAGCAACAAGCATAAAGTTAAGGCAGTCACACTTTTTGGCGTTAAGCGCCTTCAAAATGTGAATAAATCCGAACGGGAAAAGATTGCCGCCGCTCTTTTTGGCCGCCTCGCTCATTGACGGCACAACAAGACCAAACGCAACAACCTTGTCGTTTTTGTCAACGATAATCGACATAAACTCGGGGCGAATCATAGAAATAAACTGCTCAACGTAAGAGTCGACCTGCGCCTGCGTTAAGGGAATAACGCCGTAAAGGTCCTTGTAGCCCTCGTGGAGCAGGTCAAAAATGCCGTTAGCGTAGGGAAGCACGTCGCGCGCTTTTTTAAGCCTTATCGAGCGCAGCTGGTTTTTCTCGAGCGCACGGTCGGCAATTTTGTAAATACGCTCGTCAAGCGCCTCGGGAACGGTGATTTTGTACTCGATCCAGTCAACCGATTTCTCATACCCGAGCTTTTCCATGTGCTCAACGTAGTAAGGGTAATTGTAAATAGTAAAGAACATATTTTCATGTTCAAAGCCCTCAACCAGCATACCCTCGCGGTCAAGGTCACAAAAGCCCATCGGGCCTTGAATTTCTTCCATACCGATAGAAAGCGCCCAGTCCTCAATAGAGCGGATAAGCTTTTCCGAAACACGAAGGTCGTCTATGTAATCAAAACGGGTAAAGCGAACGCATTTTCTATCCCAGCAGCGATTATACTCGCGGTTTAAAAGACCGCAAATTCTACCGACGGGATTACCGTCAATATACGCCATTAGGAATTTTGCCCCACAAAACGAGTAGGCGGGGTTCTTTTTGGGGTCAAGCGTGTCAACCTCGTCAAACTGCAGGGCGGGAATATACGGCTCGCAGTCTTTAAAAAGCTCATGACCGAAGGCAACAAACTTCTTTATCTCAGCTCTTGTTTTTATTTCGCGAATTTCAATTTCGGGGTACAAATCCTGCGCGGATACGCGCGGTGTTTTTTCTACAGCCTTGGTGGGCATAATTTCACCTCATATTAAAAAATAAGTTTCGCTACCTTACATATTAACACATTATTCACAATTTTTCAACAAAAAATGCACAAAACCGACGGTTGTAAAAAAACGCGTAAAAATCCTTGTCCGTCATTGATTTATTATTAGTAATATGCTATAATGAAACTAATAATGTGCAAAATTAAGTGAGAAAGGAAGCCTTGAGCATTATGAAGATTCCGTTTTCCCCACCCGATATTAGTCAAGAAGAGATAAATGAGGTAATTGATGCCTTAAAATCAGGCTGGATTACCACAGGCCCCAAGACCAAAAAATTTGAGAAAGAAATCAGCGCGTACTGCAACACCTCTACCACTGTTTGCTTAAACTCGGCAACCGCCGCGCTGGAGCTTACCCTTCGCGTGCTCGGCATCGGAGAGGGCGACGAGGTTATTACAAGCGCATATACATACACCGCGTCGGCAAGTGTTATCGTGC
Source organism: uncultured Oscillospiraceae bacterium (assembly GCA_964506315.1). Taxonomy (GTDB): domain Bacteria; phylum Bacillota; class Clostridia; order Oscillospirales; family Ruminococcaceae; genus SIG578. Next base: position 6,362 of record CAZDLQ010000036.1, on the reverse strand, counting down.
ACGTCGGCGCAACCCCCGTGCTTGTAGATACGCAAGAGGACAGCTTTGAAATGGACTATGATAAGCTTGCCGATGCGATAAACGAAAAAACCCGCGCCATTATTCCCGTTGACCTTGCAGGCATAATTTGCGATTACGATAAGATTTTTGCCGCAATTGAGAAAAAACAAAGCTGCTTTGCACCTCAAAACGAGCGCCAAAAGGCAATCGGCAGGATAGCAGTCATTGCCGATGCGGCGCACAGCTTTGGCGCACAAAGACAGGGCAAAATGGCAGGCGAGCTTGCTGACTTTACCTGTTTTTCCTTCCACGCCGTTAAAAACCTCACCACCGCTGAGGGCGGCGCGGTTACCTTTAAGGATATAGACGGCATTGACTCGGCTGAGCTTTACCGTGACTATCAGCTTCTCTCGCTTCACGGGCAAAGCAAGGACGCGCTTGCTAAGACTAAACTCGGCGCGTGGGAGTACGACATTGTCGCGCCCTATTATAAATGCAATATGACCGACATTATGGCGGCTATTGGACTTGCTCAGCTTAAAAGATACGACGGTATGCTCTCGCGCCGTCACGAAATTATAGCAAAATACGACGCGCTTGCCGAAAAAATCGGCTGTGAAAGGGCGGTTCATTCGGGCGAAAACTTCCGCTCAAGCGGTCACCTGTATCTACTCAGGCTCAGCGGCTTTAGCGAGCAGGAGAGAAACGATTTTATAACCGCGATGGCCGAAGAGGGCGTTGCTACAAACGTGCACTACAAGCCGCTTCCTATGCACACAGCATATAAAAACTTAGGCTTTGATATAAACAGTTTCCCCAACGCTCATTCGATGTATAAAAACGAGGTTTCACTGCCGCTTCACACCAATCTCACCGACGAAGAAGTAGATTACGTGGTTGAAACGGCGGAGAAATGCTACAAAAAAATTAAGTTAGGATAAATAGAAGGTGGATGTATGAAAAAGGCGATTTTTTTCACATCGGTTTACCCCTTTAAAACTGTCGGCGAGGCTTTTTTTGAAAGTGAGCTTGAGGGCGTCGCGAGAGAATTTGACAAGGTTTACGTTGTCGCTTGCGAGGTAAGAGAGCAAAACCCCGAAATCAAAAAAACGCTGCCCGAAAACGTTACCGCAATTTCTCTAAATACCGAGAACGTTAAAAAGAGTGTGCTTAAAGGCATCTTTAAGCTGCCGTTTACGTCGTTCTTTTGGAAGGAGCTTGCACAAATTTTTAAAGGCAAGCACCCGTTTGTTCAGTCTTTCAGGTCGCTTGTATACGCAGGCTCTATATACCTTTCGATATGCAAGAGATTTCCGTTTTTAAAGAAGCAAATCGAGCTTTCGAAGGATGACGAGGTTGTGTTCTTCGGCTACTGGCTGACCTTTATTTCAAGAGCCGCCTTTGCCTTTAAAAAGTACGCAGGCTTTAAGAAAAGCCCTGCGATAGCAAGAGCGCACGGCTCGTCGGATATTATGAACGCCGTGGAGCCGAGAAGATTTTATCCCTTCCGCGCATATCTCATAGATGAGCTTGATGCTATTTTCACAGTATCAAAGGGCGGTTGTGAGCATCTTCGCACTCTTGCCAAAGAGCCCGATAAAATAAAATCGCTTTACATAGGAACCTACGGTCCCGAAACAAAGCCCCAAAGACAGCAAAAGCCGTTTGTGGTTATGAGCTGCTCCAATATTATTCCCTTAAAGAGAGTAAGACGCGTCGGCTCGGCGGTAAGAAGGCTTATAGGTAGAATTCCCGATATACAGTGGGTGCATTTCGGCGACGGACCGCTTAGAAATGAGCTTGAAAAGGAATTTGCCGACATTGAAGGTCACACCACCTTCCACGGATACACACCTCACGACGAGGTTTTAAAGTATCTTGAGAGCGGCACGGCCAGCGTTTTTGTCAGCGCAAGCGCCACCGAGGGACTGCCCGTTTCCATTATGGAAGCGGCGGCATACGGACTGCCTTCGGTTGCAACCGACGTTGGCTCAACGCGTGAGGTTGCAATCAGCGGCCTCAGCGGCACGCTTGTTAAAGCCGACATAAGCGGCAGCGAGCTTGCCGAGGAAATTTACAAATACTATCAAATGAGCGACGCCGAATACGAGGAAATTTCTCAAAAGGCGTACAAGCTTTACTGCGACAGTTTTGATTGCAAGAAAAATGCCACTGTATTTGCAAAGGCGATTTTAGACGTTTATAAATAGGAGATTTTATGAAAAAATTCGCACTGTTAGTAGTATACGTATATGCTTTTTGCTGTCCGATCGAGTTTATTCTAAACGTATGGTTTGGCTCAAGCGTTAAGCTAATTGCGGCAGCGGCAGTTATGATAACTGCGTTTTACTTTATAGTTGAACAAAAGATTACAATTAAATTTACGGCGTTTCAGTTTTGCCTGCTCGGTTGGGCGGCGCTTGAAACGGCGAGCGTTTTGTGGATAGAAGTAACGAGCACAACCTATTCGACGCTATTGTCGTATATTATGATGACGGCGTTTGTAGTGCTTTTGTCACTGTTCCCGTTTAACAAAAAAGAAGCGGATATGCTTATAATGTTCTATTCGCTCGGCACGGTAATAGTATCGGTGGTATTGCTTACCATGGGTAAGGTTGACGGCTCGGAGTATGTCGGACGAATGACCGTAAGTGTACTTGGCAAAAACCAAGACCCCAACTCACTTGCCGCGCTTCTTTTGAGCGGTACGTTTTATTCGCTTTACAAAACCTTTGATGCAAAAAGATTTCGCATACTGTACTTAGCGGCGTTTTTACTGCAGTCGGTTGCAATATTCTTCACCGGCTCGCGCGGCGGACTTGTAGCGTTTGTTGTTGCACTCGTTATTTTTATCGCGGTAAAAATCCCCCGAAACAAAAGAATTATTGCCATTTTATTCTCGGCGGTATTTGTTGTTGTGGGTTACTTCGCGCTTGAAGCGATGCTTCCCGAAAGACTTTTTAACCGACTGTTTAACCTTTCGGGATACCTTGAGGTAAGCGGTTTAGGTCGAGTTAAAATTTGGACAACCGCGCTTAAAGAGCTTATGAACTCGCCCTTATTCGGCTACGGAGCGTTAAGTCACCTCGCCTTCTTCTTGCATGAATTCGGTGACGATATTGCAATGCACAACACCTTCCTTTGCGTTGCGTTTGAAACGGGTCTTGTGGGACTTTTGCTGTTTGCTGTTCCCTTCCTTTCAAACTTTATAGATTCTTTAAAGCACAAAAACGCGCTTATAGTAACACTTTTGGTTTCCAATGCTGTAGCGGCGTTCTTCCTTGATGCGCTGTATCTGCGCTTTTTGTGGAACGCGCTTATATTCGGCGCGGCTTACAGAAACGCTTTGGAGTCGGAAAAAAACGCGAATGTACTATTGAACCAAGAAAATAGGAGAGCTCTATGAAGAAATTCGCATTGATAGTAGTATACGTATACGCTTTTTGCTGTCCGATTGAGTTTATTTTAAACGTGTGGTTCGGCTCAAGCGTAAAGTACATCGCCGCAGCGGCGGTTGTTGTAACAGCATGTTACTTTTTAATAGAACAAAATCTTAAGATTCGGTTTACGGCATTTCAGTTTTGCCTGCTTGGTTGGGCGGTTTTTGAAGGTGTAAGCGTTTTGTGGACGGGCATAACCTACAAAACCTATCCCACGCTTTTATCGTATCTTATGATGGCGGCCTTTACGCTTTTGATTTCGTTTTTCCCGTTTAACAAAAAAGAGGCCGAGATGCTTATAATGTTCTACTCGCTCGGCACGCTTGTGATGTCGATTATGCTTCTTACTATGGGCAACATTGACGGCTCGGCGTATATCGGACGCCTTACCGTAAGCGTGCTCGGCAAAAACCAAGACCCCAACTCGCTTGCGGCAATACTTTTAAGCGGTATCTTTTATCCTTTGTATAAAACCTTTGAGTCAAAAAGATTTCGCATACTGTACTTAGCCGCGTTTTTAATTCAATCGGTTGCTATTTTCTTTACAGGCTCGCGCGGCGGACTTGTGGCATACTTTGTTGCATTCATCGTTCTTATTCTTATGAAAATTCCCCGAAAGAAAAGAATTTATGCCATTTTAGGCACTGCGGCATTTGTCGTTGCAGGCTACTTTGCGCTTGAGGCCATGCTTCCCGAGAGACTGTTT
>CAZDLQ010000036.1:0-2206 GCA_964506315.1 uncultured Oscillospiraceae bacterium | reverse complement strand
AGACTGTTTAACAGGCTGTTTAACATTTCGGGATATTTTGAGGTAACAGGTATAGGAAGACTCAAGCTTTGGTCAACCGCTTTTGAAAAGTTTGTAACCTCGCCGCTCATTGGCTTTGGTACAACAAGCCATTTTTATCATTACGTGCAGGTATTTGAGGGAGAATATGCAATGCACAACACCTATCTTTGCGTTGCATTTGAAACGGGAATTTTGGGACTTGCGCTGTTTATCACGCCCTTTATTTCGACCTTTTCAAGCGCCCTCAAGAGAAAAGACGCGCTCATTGTTACCGTTATGGTTGCAAATATGGTGGCGGCCTTCTTCCTTGACGCGCTTCACGTGCGCTTTTTGTGGAACGCGCTAATATTTGGCGTGGTTTATAAAAATTTATTCGAGTCAAAAACTAAAACTCAAAAGGAGAAAACGGTATGAAAAACGAAGACTTAAAACAGCTTCAAAAAATACAGCTTTCGCTTATGTGCCTTGTGCATAAAATTTGTGTTGAAAACAATATCCGTTACTACATAATCGGCGGCACTGCGCTTGGCGCGGTAAGACACGGCGGCTTTATTCCTTGGGATATTGATATGGATATTGCAATGCCGAGAGAGGACTACGAGCGCTTTAAACAGCTCGCGCTAAAGGGACTTGACCCGCGCCTTACCTATCACGATTATTCCAACACCAAAAATATGTTTTCTCCCCACGCGCTCGTTTGCATAAACGGCACAGTGCTTAGGGAAAAGAGAGTTACCATCGGTAAAAAGGACGTAGAGGGCGTGTTCCTTGACATTTTCCCGCTTGATACCGCTCCGAGCGACCCAAAACTGCAACAAAAGCAGGCTAAGGCTGTCAAAATAACAAGAACGCTTGACGCGCGCAAAAAGGGTATGCTTTTTAGAAATAGCAAGCTCGAATGGCTTGTAAAGGGCGCCGTTGTGCTTTTAATGAAGCCCTTTTCCTTTAAGCTTATCGGCAAGACAAGAGAAAAGATTATGAGAAAATACGAGCACTGCGACAGCGGTCTTATTTGCTCTATGACAAGCCATTATTCCTATCAAAAACAGCTTATGCCGTTTGAGATTTACGGCACACCGACGCTGGTTAATTTTGACGGCTTTGAGTTTTACGCGCCCGAAAAGCTTCACGAATATCTCACCAAAATCTTTGGCGATTATATGGTTCTCCCCGACGAAAAGAGCCGTAACGAGCTGCTTGAGCATTTTACCGAGGTTTATATACCCGAGGAGCTAAAGGACGGTCTTAACTAAAGCATTTAGAGCCTTATACACCGCGAGAGGATGAAAATTTATGAAATACGCACTTATAGGCTGTGGTAGAATTGCTCCGCATCATATTTCCGCCGCACGAAAAAACGGTCTTGAAATTGTGGCCGTTTGCGATATTGACAAGGAAAAAATGCAGCTTTTTAGCGAAAAGCAGTCGCTCGACTGTAATTTGTATTTAGACTATAAAGAGATGCTTTCAAAGGAAAAGCCCGAGCTTGTGGCTATTGCGACCGATAGCGGCTCTCACGCCGAGATAGCAAAGGCGGCAATCAAAATGGGCGTCAACCTGATAATTGAAAAGCCGATTTCGCTGTCGCTTAGCGACGCGCGAGAGATTATCGCGCTCTCTAAAAAGTATTCGGTCAAGGTTTGCGCCTGCCACCAAAACAGGTTTAACGCGGCCATTCAAAAGGCGCGCGCGGCGCTCGAGGACGGTCGATTCGGAAAGCTTTCGCACGGCGCAATAACTGTGCGCTGGAGTCGCGGTAAGTCGTATTACGACCAGGCCGATTGGCGCGGCACCTGGGAGGGTGACGGCGGCACGCTTATGAATCAGTGCATACACGGCTTTGATTTGCTCAGGTGGTTTTTCGGCGACGAGATAGACGAGGTCTACGGCACGGTAAGCCGCAATTTCCACCCCTATAACGAGGCTGAGGATTTAGGGCAGGCCATCATAAAGTTTAAAAACGGCGCAACCGCCACCGCCGAGGGTACGGTTAACATTTACAGTAGCGCGCTTGATACCGAAACGCTTTGCATTTATGGCGACAAGGGCGCGGTTGAAATCGGCGGCACCGCCGCAAATAAGATAACGGTTTGGTCGTTTGCCGAGCAAAACGACGGCGACGGCGATAAGGTGTCGGAAGAGGTTAAGAACGTTTACGGCAACGGACATGACAGCATTTACGCCG
>CAZDLQ010000035.1:0-7947 GCA_964506315.1 uncultured Oscillospiraceae bacterium | reverse complement strand
CTAACAGCCCACTGGGCTGTTATTCATTGCCGCTCGGCCGCTTCGCTACCCTTTACAAGGGAGCCTCAATATGATGTCGGCTTCGCCGACACCTTACCTCTTCACTATTCACTATTAACTTTTCACTAAAAAACCACCCACAATTATTTGTGGGTGGTTTTGCTTTAAATTCTTGCAACACCGCTGTCGCGGGCGGCTTTTTTAACCGCTTCGGCCACTGCGGGACCGACACGCTTGTCAAATGCGGCAGGGAGAATGTAATCGGCGCGAAGCTCGTCGTCCGAAACAAGCTTTGAGATGGCATAGGCGGCGGCCTTTTTCATTTCCTCGTTTATGTCGCTGGCGCGCACGTCGAGCGCACCTCTGAAAATACCGGGGAACACCAGCACGTTGTTAATTTGGTTGGGGAAATCGCTTCGGCCTGTGCCCACAACCGCCGCGCCTGCCGCTAAAGCTACGTCGGGCATAATCTCGGGCGTGGGGTTTGCCATTGCGAAAATTACGGGATTTGCCGCCATGGTTTTCACCATCTCGGCCGACACTAAATTGGGCGCCGAAACGCCGATAAACACGTCGGCGCCGACTAAAACCTCACTTAAATTTCCCTCTACATTATCGGGGTTTGTAATTTCCGCCATCTCGGCCTGCGCCGAGTTCATCTTATCGCAGCCTCTAAAAATTGTGCCGAATTTATCCACTAAAATAAGATTTTTAACGCCTGCCGAGAGAAGAAGGCGCGCAATAGAAATGCCCGCCGCACCTGCGCCGTTTAACACAAGCTTAATTTCGGAAATGTCCTTTTTAACCACGCGAAGCGCGTTTAAAAGCGCCGCAAGCACAACAACGGCGGTGCCGTGTTGGTCGTCGTGGAAAACGGGAATGTCGCATTTTTCTTTAAGCTTCTTTTCAATCTCAAAGCAGCGCGGCGCCGAAATATCCTCTAAATTTATTCCGCCGAATGAGCCCGAAATAAGATAAATGGTGTTGACTATTTCGTCAACGTCCTTTGACTTTATGCAAAGCGGAAAGGCGTCAACGTCGGCAAATTCCTTAAACAGCACACATTTGCCTTCCATAACCGGCATACCTGCCTCGGGTCCAATGTCACCAAGACCTAAAACCGCGGTGCCGTCGGTTACAACTAAACACAGGTTGCTTCGTCTTGTCAGCTCATAAGACTTGTTTATATCCTTTTGTATCTCAAGACACGGCGTCGCAACACCGGGGGTGTATGCAAGCGAAAGATCGCTTCGGTCGTTTACGCTAACGCGCGACACCACCTCAATTTTACCCTTTTTCTCGTAGTGCATCGCAAGGCTTTGCTCGCCAATGTCATTTTTAACGTTTGCCATTATAAATTCTCCTTAAAAATATGCTAAAAATATTGTACTACAACTTTTAAAAAGAGTAAAGACGAAAAATAAAATTTCATATAATACTGTTGTACTTGCAAACTTTAAAAAAGTGTGATAGAATAAATAGGATATGAAAAGGCAGTGCTTGGGAAGAGTAGCACAAAATAGCTTTTAAGAGAGATGCCCGCTTGGTGTAAGGGCGTTAAAGCGAAAATGTGCAAAGTGCGCCCAAGGGCCCTGCGTGTGAAGCCGAGTCGGTGTGTAGCGCGCGGCGTTTGACCTACGTTACAGGGTGAGGACTTTTGTCTAAAGTTATAAAACCGAGTGGAACCGCGGTAAACCCTACCGCCCCGGAAACGCAAGTTAAGATGAGCGTTTTCGGGATTTTTTATTAGGGGGATTTTATGTTTAAACGGCTTCGGTATGACATAAATGCCATAAAAAAGCGTGACCCTGCCGCAAGAAGCAGTCTTGAGGTGTTTCTTCTCTATTCGGGACTTCACGCGGTGATACATCATAGATGGGCAAACTTTTTTTATCGTCATAAAATGCTTTTTATAGCGCGCCTTATTTCCCAAACCTCTCGGTTTTTCACGGGAATAGAAATTCACCCTGCCGCCACCATCGGTAAAGGTCTTTTTATAGATCACGGTATGGGCGTGGTAATCGGTGAAACCACCGTAATCGGTGACGACTGTACCATTTATCAGGGCGTAACGCTCGGCGGTACGGGTACCCACAAGGGCAAGCGTCACCCAACGCTGGGAAATAACGTAATGGTGGGAAGCGGCGCCAAGGTTTTAGGGCCGTTTACGGTTGGCGATAACGCTAAAATTGCCGCAGGCGCGGTGGTTTTAAGCGAGGTTAAGCCTAATAGCACCGCCGTCGGCGTACCCGCAAAGGCGGTTGTTAAAAACCAAACCGAGCAGGAAAAATCAGAACAGCTCGATCAGGTGCATATCCCCGACCCCATTGCACAAGAGCTTTCGCTTCTTCGAGAGCAAATCGCTAATCTTGAGAAAAAAATAGAGAACAGCACAAAGGAGTAAACCATGAAAATTTTAAACACATTAACCGGCACAAAGGACGAGTTTGTTCCTCTTAACGAGGGCGTTGTAAATATGTACGTTTGCGGCCCGACCGTTTACAACTACATTCATATCGGTAACACCCGTCCGCTTTGCGTTTTTGACACACTTCGCCGTTATTTTGAATATATCGGCTACAAGGTAAACTTTGTTCAAAACTTCACCGATATTGACGACAAGCTTATCCGCCGCGCAAACGAGGAAAACACCACCGTTAAAGAGCTTGCCGAGAAATATATCGTTGAGTACAAAAAGGATGCAAGCGGCCTTAACGTAAGAGAGGCCACTGTGCATCCCAAGGCAACCGAGAATATCGGCAATATTATAAAGCTTATTAAAACACTTGAGGCCAAGGGCTTTGCCTATAACGTAGACGGCGACGTTTACTTTAGAACCAAGGAGTTTAAAGAATACGGCAAGCTTTCACATCAGCCGCTTGACGAGCTTGAGGCAGGCGCAAGAATTAACATTAGCGAGCAAAAGGAAGACCCTATGGACTTTGCCCTTTGGAAAAAGGCAAAAGAGGGCGAGCCGTTTTGGAACTCGCCTTGGGGTAACGGCCGCCCCGGCTGGCATATTGAGTGCTCGGCTATGGCAAAGAGTATTCTCGGAGATACCATTGACCTGCACTGCGGCGGTCAGGACCTTATCTTCCCCCACCACGAAAACGAAATCGCACAAAGCGAATGTGCTAACGGCACCTGCTTTGCAAGATACTGGATGCACAACGGCTATATCAATATTGATAACCGCAAAATGTCCAAGTCGCTTGGCAACTTCTTCACCGCAAGAGAAATCGGCGAGGCCTACGGCTACGAGCCTATCAGATATATAATGGTGGCATCGCATTACCGCAGTCCCATCAACTATTCGGCCGATATTATCGCGCAGGCAAAGGCATCGCTTGACCGTCTTTACAACTGCCGCGAAAACCTTGCGCACGCTAAAAAGCACGCTACTGCCGAGAGCGCAAACGCCGAGGATTTGGCAAAGCTTAAAGACTTTGAAGCGCAGTTTAGAGCCGCTATGGACGACGATTTTAACACCGCCGACGCGCTTGCCGCAGTCTTTGATTTGGTTCGTGAAATCAACTCAAAGGTAGTCGGCAAAGAGGCGTCAAAAGAGTACGTCGACGCGGCAAGCGAGCAGTTCGAGTCGCTTGTTTCGGTTTTGGGACTTCTCTATGAAAGACGCGACGAGGAGCTTGACGCCGAGGTCGAGGCACTTATCGCTCAGCGTCAAGAGGCAAGAAAAAACAGGGATTTTGCGCTTGCCGATAAGATACGTGACGACCTCGCCTCACAGGGCATTATTTTAGAGGATACGGCACAGGGTGTAAAATGGCACAGAGCCTAAATTTACAAACATTTAACAAACTGTAGCGATTTTTATAGTAAAATAGAATAAATTTTAAAAGGAAGGACTTACAAAAATGGGAAAATCATCTCGTATTAAAAGCGCAAAGCAGGCTATTGCCGAAATGAAAAAGCAGGAAGAGGCAAGGCTTTTGGCCGAGAAGAAAAAGAAAACTAAAATCACTGTCATTACCTCGGTAATCTGCACCGTGCTTGTAGCCGCTTTTATCACCACAATCGCAGTTATTTCCATAAACCGCCAAAACGGTAATTTTCTGAGAAATAAAACGGTTATGTCTACCGAGAACTTCTCAATCAGCGGCACCACCTTTAATTATTTCTTAAACTACGAGTATCAAAATTTTGTAAACACCTATGCAGACTATCTTGAAAGCTACGGTCTTGACGTTACCCTGCCGCTTCGTGATCAAGAAACGAGCGACGGACAAAATTGGTTCGATTATATGGTAAGCCGTACACAAAGCAATCTTGAGGAAATATTAAGACTCTGCGAAAAGGCAAAGGCTGAGGGCTATGAGCTTTCAGAGGAAGATTTGCAGGAAAGAGACGATTACGTTAAAGCGATCGAGGAGGATGCCGAGTCTAACGATATGTCAGTCGAGGAATATGTAACCACGCTTTACGGCGAGGGCATCAAGATTGAGGATATTGTGGCAGGTCTTGAAATTTCAATGCTTGCTACCAAGTATTATGACGAAAACATTGAGCAAAAGCAGTATACTGAAGACGAGATAAACACCTATTACGAGGAAAATAAAAACACCTTCCTTTTGGCTGATTACATTTACTACACCTTTACTGCCGAAACCAACGGCGTAAACGAGGAAGAGGAAAAGGCTTCGCTCGATGCCGCTAAGGCAAAGGCTGAAAGACTTACAAAGGCCAAAAATCCCGACGAGTTTAAGAGTATTCTTACTACCATTATAAAAGAAGAGGGCGGCAACGACGATGACGTTACCGACACACTCGCAAATATTGAGGCAACAGGCTGCACTTATGACGAGGACTTCTCAATTTCAAAATGGTCGTTTGGAGAGGGCGTAAAGCTTTACGACACTCAAATCTATGAGAACGGCACACGCATCGGCGCGTATATGATTACCAAGCTTCCCTATCGCGACGAGAGCGAAACCAGAAGCGTGCGTCACATTCTCGTTGCAACAAGCGAGGACGTAACCGACGCTGATGCAAAGAAAAAGGCTGACGATATTTTAGCCGAGTACAACAAGGGCGATAAAACAGGCGTAGCCTTCGGCGAGCTTGCCGCAAAGTACACCGACGATACAGGCTCGGCCGCAACAGGCGGACTTTACGAGAATTTTGCTAAGGGCGAAATGGTAGAGGAATTTGAAAACTGGTCGTTTGACGAGGCAAGAAAACAGGGCGACACAGGCATCGTTAAGACCACCTACGGCTATCACATTATGTACTTTGAGTCAAAGGGTGAGCCCGCTTGGAAGAACAACGTTGTTACCGCAATGAAGGACGCCGAGTACACCGCACTCTTTGAGGAGCTTGAAAAAACCTATAAGATAACCTTCAATTCAGGCGTGCTCGACGACATCGACACCATCGTCTTCCGCACCAGCACCGCAGCATAAAAACAAAAACCACTCACAACCGTGAGTGGTTTTTATTTTTAAGTAAGAGGTAATAGGTAATAGTGAAAAGGTGTCGGTCTATAAGTCTCTTGTTTTGTCAAATGCTTCCTTAATTTCGTTTGTGTCACCGCCAAGCATTTCTACGTATTCAAAGAGATAATCTTCTTTTTCGCGAAGCTTTTTATAGTATTCTTTGGCAAGATAATCAGCTGAATCTTTTGCTTGTGATTCGTAGCAATATGGGTTCAAACCGAGCACATCATTGTTGAAAGCTCTATGGGGAAATCTTTTAATAAAATCCTCCAAAGAAGCGGATTTTGTGTCCTTGACATCATGCATTAAGAACGTGTGCTGAAGTGCTGCGTCCCAAGCTTCATCGTACGCTTCGTCAAGCAGTTTGTTCACTGCAATTTTTCCTCTTTTTGTTGCTTTATCACGAATAGCGGAGAGCGTTTTGCGGTATTCTTCGTCGCCGAGGTCGCCACATTTTTTATCGTAATAGGCATCATAAAACAAATCAAAAATATCATTTCTTTCCGGCAACTCAAAATCGTCTTTTTTTACCTTGCGGTTAGCTATCAATTTGGCTGCTGCAAGCGCTACACCTACTGTGCCTGCCGCAATCGTCAGGAAAAGTGGTTTCTTTTTCATAATGTTTGTTACTCCTTTGACGTTCGGTATTTTTATTCTATGATAATATCATACTCGGTCAAGTAGACAAACGGTTGTCCGAATCAAATGGTTTTGTTCGATTTTTGGATGCTGTAATGCTCGCTGTAGCGGATGCCTTCGGCCTCAAAACGTATTTGGTATATTCTTCTCAGCCATTCGGGAAAATGTGTATACTCCCAGCTCGCACACTTTTCAAGAGTTCTTTTACCGCAGCGCCTATCAAGCACGGCTAACGCCACAATAAAATATTCGTGTGAGTTTAAGCTTTGTTCAATGGACGAATGTAAATAAACGACAATACATTCAATGATTTCTTTCACACCGTATATTCCTTGAAAATGAGCTATATTTGCAAAACCTTCTTCCATCACGTCGGCGGCAAATCGTTCCAACTCATATTCCGGGATATTGTATGAATCTAAATTATGCTTGTAACGCAGCTTGTCACAAACGGATTTACTTGGTACGTAATGAATTTGAGCGGCTGCGTACCGATTATCCCATTCAAAGCGCCTCTTAGCAACGTCCAATAACACCTCGTCATCATGCTTCATAATAAAATGTTGTTGGAACCACGGCTCAGGACGGTAATTTGTCAAGTTGTAGGTTATATGACCTTTTAATTTTTCACAAAGAAACTCTTTTTCAAGGAGCTTCTTGATATACTTCCAATTATTTGGCATAAACCCTCCTTCAAGATATTGATTTAAAGTCAAGTCCGCAAAATTTACAAACGGCTCCGCCACGCACAATTTGAGCGTGGTGTTTCCACACATCTTTGGTTGCTTTTGCTGCTCGCTCGGCATTAGCAAGAGTTATGGCGGCTTTAAGCTTTGCAATAGCTCGCTGTTTGTTTTGAAACTGGCTGCGCTCTTCGGTGCAAACCGCACTTAAGCCGTTTGGCGTATATATTGCTCTTACGCCGGTCTCAACTTTATTTACGTTTTGACCGCCGTTGCCGCCGCTTCGAAAAGTCTCAAATTTAATTTGAGTTTCATCAAAGGTCTCGACCGAAGTAACAGGACAAACGCTAAAATCAAGAAACCAATTCTTGCGTTTGTGTCCGGGACGGTATGTACTTTGCCACACCCATTGAACCGAGCCTATAAAGCAACTCAAATCATCTGGAGATGAGAAGCGAATCGAGCGGAATGTGTCGGCATAGTAGCCCTGTGAAAAATCAAGGACAATAATTTCGTGGTTCTTTTGCAAATATTCTAAAAACCTTGCAACGCCAAGCTCACACTCAGCGGGTCCTTGACCCGAGCTTATTTGATATATCATTTACTTTTATTTCTCCCACTGTGTTCGCTTGCCTTGAAATTATAGATGGGGCGAATAATGCGTTCAATTCGGACGGTATCGCCAATGTGTTGCAGGATTTCTTCCATAGGCTTGTATGCCATAGGACACTCATCAAGCGTATCTTGGGAAACGGAAGTGGTAAAGATACCTTCCATTTGTTTTTTAAACTCGGAGACAGTGAAATTGTTTTGAGCATCACGACGTCCGAATTTACGGCCGGCACCGTGGGGAGCGGAACAGTTCCAATCCTCATTACCAAGTCCTGTGCAAATTAAGCTACCGTCACGCATATTCATCGGGATGAGCAAACACTCACTCTTCTTTGCGGAGACGGCGCCCTTGCGCAAAATCATTGCATCGGTATCTATGTAATTGTGAATGGTCGTAAAAGAATCTGCCTCATGCAGTTTCAATCCATCCAAAATAACTTCCTTGATAATACAGCGGTTCAATGCCGCAAACCTTTGCATAACCGCCATATCGTAAAGATAATCGTCCTTGTTCTCTCCGGTGAGATAAGCAAGCTCGTATGGTATCTCGGTTTGCTTTC
>CAZDLQ010000034.1:2690-8026 GCA_964506315.1 uncultured Oscillospiraceae bacterium | reverse complement strand
CTGCGAAATAAGCTGACGGAGTGTGTCGATATCGTTGGTGTAATGGCTCATTATATCGCCGTGCTTGTTTTGGTCAAAATATTTGATGGGAAGATTTTGCATTCCGTCAAACATTTTACAGCGCATTTTACTAAGGAAGCCTTGAGTCATATACGCCATAAGCTGAGTTTGTGTAGTAATGGCGCAGGCGGAAACAATATAAAGTGATGCAAGTAAAATGATTGTGGGGATAATTTCCTTTGCGGCGGTGCTCCAGTCACCGCTCGTGACGTATTTTTCAATGGTTGCAAAAACGTCTTGCATAAACAGTGACGGGATTGAAGAGGTAACTGCCGCAAAAATTATGCAAAAAATAGTGAGCGGAAAGAGCACGGGATAAAACTTAAAGAGCATACCAAGCACTCTTTTTACCGTTGAGCCCGAGATTTTTTTGACTACGGGAGGTGTGTGTCTATTAGGCCTCATTGCTGTCACCTCCGTGTGTTTGCTGGTTATAGGTTTCGCGGTAGCTGTCACAGCTTTGCATAAGCTCGGCGTGATTGCCTGCCGCGGAAATTTTGCCGTTATCCATAACAACGATTAAATCGGCATCCTGCACCGACGAGATACGTTGTGCTATGATAATCTTTGTGGTTTCGGGGATATACTTTTTAAAGCCTGCGCGAATGAGAGCGTCGGTTTTGGTGTCAACGGCGCTTGTTGAGTCGTCCAAAATCAAGATTTTAGGTTTCTTTAAGG
Source organism: uncultured Oscillospiraceae bacterium (assembly GCA_964506315.1). GTDB lineage: Bacteria > Bacillota > Clostridia > Oscillospirales > Ruminococcaceae > SIG578. Next base: position 7,288 of record CAZDLQ010000034.1, on the reverse strand, counting down.
GCGCTCTTGCGATACAAAGACGCTGTTTTTGACCGCCTGAAACGTTTGTGCCGCCCTGCTCGATATAGGTTTCGTAGCCTTGCGGGAAGGACATTATAAAGTCATCCGCCTGCGCAAGAATACAAGCCTCTTTTATCTCCTCGTCGGTTGCGTTTAGGTTGCCCCAGCGCAAATTTTCGTTAATTGTGCCCGAGAACAAAAGGTTCTTTTGAAGCACCATTGCAACGCTGTTGCGAAGGGCGTCAAGGTCGTATTCGCGCACGTCTCTACCGCCGACAAGCACGCTACCCTCGGTTGCATCATAAAGACGCGGAATAAGCTGAACGAGGCTTGATTTACTCGAGCCTGTGGTGCCGATAACGCCTACCGTCATACCCGATTTAATGTCAAGGTTTATATTTTCAAGAGCAAAGCGTTTTGCCTTTTGAGAATACTTAAAGCTTACGTTTTCAAAACGAACCGAGCCGTCGGCTATTTCAGTTACGGCGTTTTCGGGGCTTGTTAAATTAGATTCTTCCGAGAGCACCTCGGAGATACGCTTTGCGGATTCGGCCGACATTGTAAGCATTACGCCTATCATAGAAAGCATCATAAGCGACATAAGAATTTGCATACCGTAGGTGAGCATTGCGGAAATTTGACCTACATTGATGGTTGTGCCGCCGCTTGAAATGGTGAGATACGAGCCTACAAGCAGCACGAATATCATATTAAAGTAGAGGCACATTTGCATAATGGGAGTATTGAGTGCCACTATTCTCTCGGCCTTGGTAAAGTCTTTTCTAATATCGTCGGATGCACTAAAGAACTTTTTCTTTTCGTACTGCTCACGCGAAAAACCTTTTACAACCCTCATTCCGCGAACGTTTTCTTCGATAGATTCGTTTAGTCTATCGTATTTTTTAAACACTCTACGAAAAGCGGGCATTGCGTTTTTAGCAACCAAAATAAGACCGCCTGCGAGCACGGGAATTACAACGACAAAGGTACCTGCAAGCGCGCCGCCCATTCTAAACGCCATAACCACCGAAAAGATAAGCATAAGAGGGCTTCTTATGGCGGTACGGATAAGCATCATATACGACATTTGAACGTGCTGAATATCGGTGGTAAGTCTTGTAACAAGCGAGCTTGTTGAGAACTTATCTATATTTGCAAAAGAAAAACCCTGTACGCGACTGAAAACATCGTGTCTTAGGTTTTTAGCGAAGCCTGCTGATGCCTTAGAGCAGCTGTAGGCCGCGATTGCGCCGCAACAAAGTGAAACAATTGCGAGCACAAAAAGTGTTATACCGGGTTTTATAATTTCCGACATTTCAATACCTGTTTTTGCCCCTGCGTTAATGGTATTTACAAGGTCGGCAATGGTTGTGGGAATAAATACCTCAATCAAAACCTCTAACGTTATAAAGATTAGAGTTATGACCGTCGGCAGCTTATATTCTCTTATAGAGCCGGCAAGTTTTTTAAGCATTTTATCTCATTCCCTTCGAGATAGATTTTATATATATTTCTTAACTTTTCTATTATATTCCTTTTGCTTTTTTAGGTCAAGGTAAATATTGTAAACTTTTTGTGCAAACGCAAAAAAAGACGCTTTTTATCTTCTCTCCCTCAGTCAAAACCTTCGGTTTTGCCAGCTCCCTCGTCAGAGGGAGCCAAGGCAAGCGTTCCCAATATTTTCAATTTTCCATTTTCAATTTTCAATTAAAAATGCTCTCCGTATTTGGAGAGCATTTTTGTTCTATCCGATATAGTTTCCGCTATTTTCGCAAACATACACGCCTGTTTCTACAAGCACGCTTTTTTGCGCATCAATTTGCTCCTTTGTAAAGCTAAGTCCGTCAACGCTTGTTGGTGCAAACTTCATTACAAATCTATTTTGCGGTTTTAATGCCTTTAAATCGTTTACAAGCTTTGCAAGCTCTACCCCATTATCCGCATTAAGTGCAAGTGTGGGAACGAATACGTCGGCTGAGAAAGCAACCGAGGGGTCGGTTGCGCCGTAGACCACGTTGTTTTCCTTTTGTGCTTCAGCCGAGTTATAGCAAAGGAATAATGCGGCGCCCTTGTCATTTAAGGCAGTTTTAAGAGCTTTAGTATACTGCGCAAGGATTTCAGAATGGGAAACGGTTTGCTCCTTTGCGCCGAAATCAGCGTATTTAAAGCTTGAAACCTGCGGGAACATTATACTCGAAACCATAACGTTCTCAAAGCCAAAATCTACAAGCTCGGTTGCGAGCGAGGTTATATAGCCCTGCGCCGCATCGCTATACGGGTTAAGCCAAGGCTTACCGTTTGCGCTATCAAACCAGCTCCAGCCTTCCTTGCCCTGATATTTAATCTTAGCATCGCCGTTTTTGGTAGCGGTTTTATCCTTAAAGGCGTGAATTTCAGCTATAGGAGTAAGGCCTGCGGCCTTTATCTTGGTGATAAGTGCCGAGGCGTCTATAGAAGCGGCGGAAACTGCGCCGACGGAAGCCGCCATTTCGTTTTTTGTGGCGAAGTAGATATTACCTGCCTCGTCCTTAAGCTCAATTACAACGCTATTGTAGCCGAGCTTTTTGATATTATCAAGGAAAGCTGAAAGCTTTGTCTCATCGGCGGCAATTTCGCGTGTGAGGCAGGCTGCCGAGATAAGCGCTTCATCCTCAAAAAATTCTTTTTCGGTTTCGCTTGAAGCCATCGAGCTTGAGGTGATTTGGGACGAAGTGGGCGTACTCGAACTGCTTGAAACGTCAGTTTTTTCACCGTTCAAAAGATTTTTTACAGGACCGGCCATACTGTATCCGAGGAAAACAAGCAAAATTATAACTACAACAAAAATAATGGTATTACGAGTGCGCTTTTTGCGTTTACGCTCCGAGCCGTCAAAAATCCTGCCGTAGTCCTTAATTTTATAGCCTTTATTTTTACGAGAACTCATTTTAAAAATCTCCTTTTAGAAAGGTAGTTTATGTCCGATTAAGCCGTAAAATGCGAGTGAAAGAATTCCTACGTATATAAGTGTTGCAGGCAGGCCGCGGAAAGCCGCAGGAATGTGACTGCCTTTAAGCTTTCTTGTTCCCTCAAACACCAAGAGGCTTGCAAGGAAGAAAGCGATACCTGTACCGAACGAGTAACCCAGCCACGAAGCAAGGCTTGCCTCAACGCTCATAAGAGAGTTGTGCGCAGGAAGAAGTATTGCGCCGAGTGTGGCGCAGTTAAACACCGCCAAAAGCAGTATTTCACGCATTTTTCTATAGGTTTTCGGGAAAGCGACAAGAAGCACGACGCTTGCAAGCACGTACACCACCACAAGCACCAACACGAAAACGAAAGGCTCAATATAAAGCTTAAAGCTAAGTCCGCCTATAAGCAGATTTACAGCCCAAGCCAAAAAGCCCGAAACCGTGGTGATACAGGTGAGCAGTACGCCGAATTTCAGCATTGTTTTAGGTGATTTTACAACGCTGATAAGGCGGCTTGTACCGAGTGCTCTTGTAAAAATAATATTCTCTAAAAATACTGCAGCGAGGCCGGCATAGAAAAAGGTCATTAAAAATTGCATTATTCTACAGCCTCCTCTTTACTTTTAATGGTAATATTGGAGATTTTACGGGCGGCGGCACAAAGAAAGCCGAGAAGAATAAAGCCCATAAAAGGAAGAAGGAAGGAAATATTACCTTTAATATTACCTATGGGAACATCCCAAATAGTGCCGTTTCCAACAATTTCACGAATGGCGGAAACAAGGCACATTACAAACGAAAAGCCGAGTGCCGTTTTAAGACCGTTAATTAGGCTTGTAAGCGGAAAATATCCCTTTGAAGCGTCGGCCGAGCGGCTACTTATGATGGGGTTTACTACCATAAGCGGAAGAAAAACGCCGACCTTATCATTTACTTCGGGGAAAATTGTTTGTGCAAACCAAAGCGCAGGTGCGAAAAATACCGCCGAAAGAAGACAGCACACAACTACGCGAAGGCTTTTTGAAAACTTAACGGGTATAACCGCAAAAAGCACAAGCACAGGTAAAATAATAATTGAAAACGCTACCGAGAGCGAAACGCCTGCTTTAAGCGACTGGCTTATTGCTATTACGGGGCCAAGTGACAGTCCCGAAATAAGCACGGGATTTGAGGCTATAAAGTTTTTAAACTTTACACCGCATTTTTTGGCTACGTTTAGAGTTTTAGACAGGAAATTCGGGGAAGTTTTTTTACTTTTTGCCATCAGCTTTTTCCCCCTTATCTTTCTTTTTACGCAGGTTTAAAAGAGGAATATCGGTATACTTATCAATACCTGTTCCTATTTTATCCAAGAGCGGTGTGAAGGAGTTTGCAATAATAAGCGCAAACGGAAAAGCAATTTCCATTTTACCGAAATGCCTAAACAGCATTGTAATTATGCCGATTGCCGCGCCGTATATCCACTTTGCGTGAGGGTGCTTGGGACTGCTTGACGGCTCGGTTGCCATCAAAACTGCGCCGAAAATAAGCACGCCCGAGGTAAGTTCAAACCAAACCGACTCAAATCTACCTGTTGTAATTCTCGGGAAAATAAAGGCAAAAATTGCCGTACCTAAAAGCACGCCGAGAGGAATTTGCATCGTTATG
>CAZDLQ010000034.1:0-2680 GCA_964506315.1 uncultured Oscillospiraceae bacterium | reverse complement strand
GTTATGGTTTTCTTATATAAGAGGTATACCGCCGCCGCAACAATTACTATAATACAAGTAGCTCCTGCGGCACCTGCTACCTTACCCGAGAGGATATCAAAGGTATCAAGAAGCGGTCTGCCGCCCTTTGAAAGGCTTTGTGCCGATGTTTGAACAAGCCTTGTGTCTTCACTTACAGAGCCGAAGATATTAAGCCACTTCATAGGCTCTGTAAAGGCAAAAACCTTGTCGGACCAAGAAATCGCCGCAAAGCAGTAACCGACTGCCGCACAGTTAAAAGGGGTGTTACCAAGACCGCCGAAGGGGTGTTTTGCAACGATTATTGCAAAAAGATCGGCCGCCACAATGATCCACGCGCTGATTGACGCAGGAAATAATAGGGGTAAAACAGCGCCTGTTACAAGTGACGACAGCTCGCCGAAATTAAACTTCTTATCTCTTATGCGAATGCAAATCATATCCGCCGCGTAGCAAACCGCGAGCGAAATGATAAGGTTTTTAAGTACCCTAAATCCGTAAAAGAAAATGGGCATTATATACAAAAACGGCATAACAAGAAGCATGTCCCACATAAGTGACTGCACAGTTGCGTCACTTCTCAGGAACGGCGCTTTGGTTATCTTGACCGTACTGCTCATTTTGCCACATCTCCTTTAATAGTGTTCTTCTTGACTTTTTAACGTATTGTCTTAAATCAATTCTTGCGGGACAAATGTAACTACAGCTACCGCATTCGGTACATTTATCCGCCGATAATCTATAAAGCTTTTCTATATTGTTGTCCAAATAATAGGTATATATATAATACGGAAGCAATTTTTCGGGGCAAACGTCTATACATTTTCCGCAGCCGATACAAGCGGTTTGCTCATACGAAAGCTCCTCTGAAAACGCCAAAATCGCCTTTGTTGAGCGAAGAACGGGGGTGTCGGTGCCGTCAACTGCGTAGCCTGTCATACTACCGCCCAAAATAATAGTCTTGGGCTTAGAGCTTAGCTTGCAGTAATTTAAAATATCACCGATTGGTGTGCCGACAGGGACCTCGATATTAACCGAGTTTTTAACACAGTCGCCCGCAACCGTTACAATGGTATTGGTCCAAGCCTTTTTCTCGGCGGCTGAGTAATAAAAGCTCAGTAGCGCGCCTATATCAAGATAAACGGTATTCTCGGTGTTTTTATAGCGGCGCGAAGCGGGATATTTTCTTGGATTTTCACGCACACTGTAGCCGCCGATTGTTTTGGGGATTTGAACCGAAATATCTCCGTTATACTTATAAACCTCTATCCAAACGTTCTTTGCGCCGAACACGCGGTTTATGGCGCGAATGGCGGGTGCGATATGCTCGCCGCGGCAAAGCAGCTGAATAATTCTACTGCTAACATAGGGTTCATCGTCTACGGCGTCTATTACAAGGTTTTCAACGCCGTCGGGGTATTTTTCCAAAAGCTCGCTTAGAGTAAGTTTTCCGCTTGTGTTGATAATGCCGCATTTTTGCGATGCGAATGCGATGTCCTCATCGGACGGCTCATAGGAACTGAGCCAATCCATATCCTTTTTCTCGATTTGCTCGGTAGCGTCAACCTTTAGAAATCTTTGGTCTTCAAATTTTTCTATATCAAAACTGCCAACACCTGCGGCAATGCCGTTTACACTCGCAAAGGAGTCCACGCTATCGGGATAATGACCGTTAGATACAAGCTGACCGATTTTTACGCTTTGATTAGGAGAAACGCAAATATCCTCCGAAACAGGCAAGAATACGGTTTTAACGTCATAAAAGCCTTCTATTCCCTTTGAAATTGCAGGCTCTTTATACTGCTCTAACATAAGCCCTCTACTAAACAGTGACTTCAAATCGGGCACCTCCTTTTTTACTTAAATGCAAAGCGCTTTTATTGCTTTGCCGTAATCTTCTTTTTTAAATATTGCCGAGCCTGCGACTAAAACGTTAGCGCCTGCGTCTACGACAAATTTTGCGGTATCGGGCGAAATTCCGCCGTCTACCTCCAAATAAATTTCTTTATTGTGCTTTTTCGCCATATCGCGAATTTGGGCGATTTTGGGCACCATGTCGTGCATAAAGGCTTGACCGCCAAAGCCGGGCTCAACCGTCATTACAAGCACCAGGTCAATATCGTCAATAAACGGCTCTAAAGCCTCGGCAGGAGTGTTAGGCTTTAGCGAAAGGCCGACCTTTGTGCCGAGAGATTTTATATGTTCTATGGTTTTCTTTGTGTCAACGGGAGCCTCAATGTGAAATGTGATAAGCTCGGCACCCGCGTCGGCAAAGCTTTTTGCGTAAAAATCGGGAGCGTTAATCATTAAATGCACGTCAAAAAGCGCGTTAGTCTTATTGCGGATGCTTTTTACAACGTCGGCACCAATAGTGATATTAGGAACGAAATTTCCGTCCATTACGTCTATATGAAGCCACTCGGCGCCCGCGTCGTAGACTTTTTTTACCTCGTCAGCGAGGTGCGAAAAGTCACAGGCGAGGATCGACGGAGAAATAATCATAACTAACACTTACCCCATTCTAAATTATATTTAGTTTATTATAGCACAGTTTTCTCGATTCGTCAATTATTGCAATTTGAACAGTGTGTTAAGGTTTAACGTTTAATGCGTTTTTTTATTATTTCTCTCCCTCCGTCAAAACTTCGTTTTGCCACCTCCC
>CAZDLQ010000033.1:0-8050 GCA_964506315.1 uncultured Oscillospiraceae bacterium | reverse complement strand
ATGTGCCGTGGAAGCCGTATCTACGAATTCTATATTTCTCATAATACTCATAGGGGAGAGCATACATGTAAACGTAATCGGGCATTGTTTGGTGGAAACCGGTATCAAAAACTGCAACCTGGGGAACGTCTTTTCCTAAAATGCTCTCGCAAGCGCGGATACCTGTAAGGTTGTGGGGATTATGTAAAGGTCCAAGCTCGCAGCATTCTTCAATAGCTGCGATAACGTCACCGTCAATAACAACCGAACCCGAGAACTTTTCACCGCCGTGGAGAACACGGTGTCCAACAGCCGAAATCTCGCTCATAGAGCTGATTACGCCGTGCTCGGAGTCAACAAGCGCATCGGTAACAAGCTTAATAGCTGCACTGTGATTGGGAATGTCAACCTCAACCTTGTAAGCGTCTTTTCCGATGGGCTGATGCTTAAATGCGCCGCCCTCAATTCCGATTCTCTCGCATAAGCCTTTTGCAAGAACAGTCTCGTTTTCCATATCAAAAAGCTGATATTTAATTGAAGAGCTTCCTGCATTGATAACAAGTATTTTCATAAATTAAAACCCTGCCTTTTTGTAAGTAATATTAAAACATATCTATTATATACCATTGAAAATAAAAAATCAAATGGTTTTTATATTTCTTTTGCAAGCTTTTCTAAATCCTTGCGTTTTTTCTCTCTAAGCCTGTCGTTTTCCTTGGCATAACCGAGCGCAATAACAAGCCGCACCGCGCCGTCAAGCGCGCAAATTTCGCGTATTTTGTCGCTGTCAAGCCAACCCAAAATGCAGGTGGATAAGCCCTGCGCACAGGCCTCGGCAGTGATGTAGGCCGAAACTATGCCAATGTCAATGGAACGGTAATCGTTGCCCTTGACTTTAGCTCCAAGCGCCGCCGATTTAACGTAAGGCATCTCGGAAATGACTATCATAACGGGCGCATCGGCGGTAAAAGCGTTCATTCCCATTGAGGTAGTCGCCTTGGCAACCTTTTTAGCGGCTTCACCGCGACAAACGGTTATAAAATACGGCTGTCCGTTGCAGGCCGAAGGAGCAAGCCGCGCCGCCTCTAATATAGCGTCAATTTTCTCCTTTTCAACCGCCCTGTCGCCGTCAAAATTGCGGCACGACTGCCGATTTTTCGCAATTTCCAAAAAATCCATATCAAAACCTCACACAAAATTTACTTCTCTATAAAGTATATCTCATATATCCACAAATTTCAATATAAATCACACCGTATCCTTTGCAAAATAACGTAAATTAAAAATGGAGGGGCGATTCACGAATCGCCCGATAGCCTCCCTTGCCTAAAGGGAGGGGGACCAACCGTTAGGTTGGTGGAGGGATTCTAACAAAAACGGACTGTCCTAAAACGTAAAAGCCAAAACGGGCGAACACTGTTCGCCCCTACGATATACAATAAATGTAAAAATTACACCGTAGGGAACGACCTACGTGTCGTTCCGCCTTGCCTTCCTCTGACGAGGAAGGTGGCACGGCGCAGCCGTGACGGAAGGAGAGAAAAGGTTAAAACACAAAAGAAATGCCGACCTTCTCTCCCTCAGTCTTGCCTTGCGGCAATCCAGCTCCCTCGTCAGAGGGAGCCAAGGGGCGTCCCCGACGGTCCTAAAACATAAAAACAAAAACGGAGCAAGCCACAAACGCCTGCTCCGTTTATTTTCTTTCGCTGAAGGTATCTACTATTGTTTTGACGCAATTTTGCTCTTTTTGACTTAGTTTTAAATATTTGCTAAATAAACGATTAGCAATTAACAAATTTTGGGTGTCGCTGTCAATTTTGCCGTCATCCGTTCTTCCGATAAGGAAATCAACGGTGGTTTCAAAATAGTTTGCAAGGGAAATAAGAGTGTCGATATCCGGCTCAATATCGTGGTTTTCGTACTTGTTTATCGACTGCTGACTGATGCCGATTTCAGCCGCTAATTTTTGCTGACTGATGCCTTTTTGATTTCTCAAATATTTGAGATTCTTTACCATATTTCATCACCCATTATTATTTTAACAACAAAAAGATGTTATGTAAAACACCTAAAGTTAGTTATTGACAACAACCTGCGGTAGTTATATAATAAAATATAACAATTTTTGCCATAAAGGAGGTGAGTTGCTTGGAGGGCAAGGCAAAAACATTTGACGTTAATAATAAAATGCCAAAAGTGCTTCTTGTCGGTAACGGTTTGTTGACCTCGACGGCTGAAATAAACGGAATCACAAACAATTGTTGGAGTGAAAGTGTCTATAATTTAGCAAACAAAAAACTGACAAATGAAGAAAAAGACAAACTCAAATATGTTCCTTATGGACTGGTTGCATCTGTTATTGCTCCTGACGAAGACGCGCCTCGGCACGATGCGTATCAAAATGAGTTTAAAACAAAAATATTTACGGATGATAGCTTATTAAGGGATCTTGTATCGCTCGGCTTTGATGCAATACTTACAACAAACTATACCTATGAGATTGAAAACTGCTTTTATCCTCAATATAGCAAACTAAAGGATAAGAGAAAGTTTGCAAGAACGATTAAACGTAGCTCATCTAAAGGAAAAAGTGATAATAAATATCAGTTACATACCTATAACGAGTTTCCCAATGCGCCGCCTATATGGCATATACACGGTGAATTGCGAAAAAAATCCTCAATTATTTTAAATCACGATGAGTACGCAAGGCTCATAAATAGGCTTATTGATGAAAATCAATTAAATAAAAATAAATATGTAGACTTTGCAACTGACGTCATATATAAATCATGGCTTGACTATTTTTTGATGAGTGATCTTTATATTGTAGGATTAGGACTTGATTTTTCGGAATTTGACCTGTGGTGGATATTAAACCGCCGAATGCGTGAAAAAGCAAAAAAAGGAAAAATTGTATTCTTCGCGCCAAAAGACATAGAGGAAAATAAAAAATACGTTTTAGATAAAATGGGCGTATCAGTAGAAATATTTGGTAATGTAGACCCAAAAGATTACATAGGTCTTTATAAGGAAGCGACCGAATATTTAAAAAACGAAATTCAAACCCCGGGAGGAAAATAAAATGAAAAAAATTGTATCATTGATTTTATCGCTTTGTATAATGAGCACAATGCTCGTCGGCATCACATTACCTGCCGCCGCGGCTACAAGCGGATATTATACGTATTCGGTATCAAGCGGCAAAGCTACCATTACTGATTGTAGCGCGTCAATTAGCGGTAATGTAACTATACCATCGACGCTTGGCGGCTATCCCGTAACAAGCATAGGTGGTTTTGCATTTTATAATTGCAATAGACTTACAAGCGTCACAATACCTGATAGTGTAACAGACATACAAATATCTGCATTTAGAAATTGTAGCAATCTTACAAGTATTACTATAGGAAGCGGTGTAACAAGCATAGGCAATAGGGTATTTTATGATTGCAGCAGCCTCACAAGCATCACTATCCCTGATAGCGTAACAAGCATAGGCGATTCTGCATTTTATAATTGCAGCAGCCTCACAAGCATTACAATTCCCGACAGCGTAACAAGCATAGGCTCTGCTGCATTTTCCGGTTGCAAGAGTCTTACAAGTATAAACGTATCTGAAGACAATTCAAATTACTGTTCAGATGATGGCGTGGTATTCAATAAAAATAAAACATCGATTATCTGTTACCCTTACGGTAAAAATGACGAATATATTATACCTGATAGCGTAACGAGTATAGGCCCTTATGCATTTTCTTCTTGCAGCCTTACAAGCATAACAATACCTGATAGCGTAACGAGTATAGGCTCTGCTGCATTTTATTATTGCGACAGCCTTACAAGCATAACAATACCTGATAGCGTAACGAGTATAGGCTCTTCTACATTTTCTTTTTGCAGCAGCCTAACAAGCATTACTATTGATAACGGTGTAACAAGCATAGGCAATGCTGCATTTTATGGGTGCTACAGACTCACAAGCATCACAATTCCCAACAGCGTAACAAGCATAGGCGATTCTGCATTTTATAATTGCAGCAGCTTAAACGAAGTTTATTATCACGGAACTGCTGATGAATGGACTAAAATAGAAATATCATCTAACAATGAAAAATTAACAGAGGCGACAAGATACTATCATAAGTATGATAATTGTTGTGATGATTCGTGCGATTTTTGCGGGGAAACAAGAGTGCCACCGCACATATATTCCAATGATTGCGATGTAAATTGTAATACCTGTGGTTATACAAGAACAGTTGGGCATTTCTATGAATGGATAATTGACAAAGAGGCTATATGTGTAAATGAAGGGGAAAAACATGAAGAGTGTTCTCTTTGCCACATTAAACGTAATGAGAATACAATAATTGCTGCTCCGAGTAGTGCTCATACCTACGACCACAATTCTGATGCCGATTGCAATGTTTGCCACGCAATAAGAGATGTTGCAGAGATACCTACATTGCTTGAAAAAACAAGCACAAGCGTTACTCTAAAACCAACAAACGGCTATGAGTATAGCAAAGATGGCGTTAATTGGCAGAATAGCAATGTGTTCTCAAACCTCGAGGCAAATAAGGAATATCGTTTTTACCAAAGAAAGGCTAAAACACAAACAACCCCAGCAGGTTTGTGTAGTGCTGTGCTAGTAGTTGTAACACTCAAACACACTCCCATCCCTGCTCCTGCTCCAATGTTGGTTGAAGCAACTCAAACAAGTGTGAAATTAGTAAAGATTACGGCTTATGAATATAGTAAAGATGGAGTTAATTGGCAGTCAAGCTCGATATTTGAAAATTTAACACCAGGCACTGAATACACATTCTACCAGCGTCTTGCCGAAACGAGTGATACCTATGCCGGTAGCAGTAGTGCAGGCTTAAATGTAAAAACATCGGCAAAAGTAGCGTGTTCTATTACTCCGGCAAAACCAATTGTAGCAAATTACACCATATCGAAAGTGGTTTTGGTCGAACGCGAAGGATATGAATATAGCATCGATGGCGTTAATTGGACGAGTGAGGCTACTTTTAAAGACTTGAAAGCCAACACAAAATACACGTTCTATCAAAGAATTGCAGAAACAGCAACAGAACTCGCAAGTGAAAAGAGTGCTGGTGTTAGCGTAACTACTGATGCATTAAATCCAACCGCAGCGTCCAGTTTGAATTTAATACTTTTGAAAGAATATATTAAGCTTAATGGCAGTTTGGATAGTTCTGGACGATATTCAGTCTCAATGACTTCGAGTACATCTGATCAAACAACAAGTCTTATTGTTAAAGACGACAAACTGTATATAACTTTCTCACATTCATCTGGAAATACACAGGTTGGCAAGGCTTGGACCATGGAGTTTCAAATAACTGACGAATCGAAATATTTAGTAATTGATTATTGGTGTCGTTATTGGGCAAAAGTTGTTTATTCTAAAAATGATGATGTGAGTGAAACGGTCGTAATTGATCGTTCTACTCATACTAAAGAATCGACGTACAGCTTGGAAGGTGAAGGAAAAATGCTTGTTAGTAATGAAGCGTTTTCCAGTGATTTTAATGAGATTTTTGATGTTACATTAGACGGTTGGGATAGTTGGATTTACAATAGGTTAGGCTTCGGCTTGCGTGGATTAGGCTTCGTTTCTTATGATGGATATGGCAAAGCAACATGTGATTGGATAACAGGGTACCACACAGGTGATGATGAAATTCGAAATAAGCGAGAACCGTTATGCACAGTAGATGGATATACTGGGTATATTTATTGCACGGATTGTCATCAATTAAAAACAACTGGCTCTGTTATCAAAAGTGTTGGACATCATACTTACACCAATAATTGTGATGAAACATGCAATGTTTGTGGCGAAGATAGAATTATAGAACACACCTATTCCAACAACTGTGATGAAAAATGTGATGTTTGTGACGCGAAGCGTGAAGTAAATCATTTATATGATAATGAATGTGACGTTGAATGTAACGACTGTGGTTTTAATAGAAAGGTACCACACATTTTTGATGGCCGCAATGATTTGATTTGTAATAATTGCGGATATGAAAGACCGCCCTACACCCTCGGCGACCTTGACGAGAACGAAACGGTAACCGACGCGGATGCAGTTCGTCTCTTGATGCACACCTTCTTCCCCGAAGATTATCCCGTAAATCAGGACTGCGATTTCAATAGCGACGGAAACGTCACCGACGCGGATGCGGTGTATCTCTTAATGTACACCTTCTTCCCCGAAACATATCCTATAAACTAATTAGCAAAAGAGGTAAAAGAAAATGAAAAAGATTATTTCAGTTTTAGCAGGTCTTATCTTAATGCTTATGCTTTGCGTTTCAGTTAGTGCCGCAGGCTCGGCTTCCATTACAGCAAACAGCTCGGTAACAGTCGGAAGCAATATCGAATTTACGGTTAAAGTAAGCGGCTGCGCCGATGCAACGTCAGCCTCGGTTGACGTAAGCTATCCCGACGAATTTGAGCTTGTGTCAGGCACTTGGCTCAAAAGCGGAATGATTGTAAACTTTGACACCAACACCAAAAAAGGCGCTCTCGGCGGACTTAATTCACCCGATATAAACGGCAATCTCTTTAAGCTTGTTCTTAAAGCAAAAACCGCCTCGGCTGATGCTAAAAGCGTAAGCATAAAGGTTACAGCTAAAAACGGCGCAAACGAAATTTTAAACGTTAATCCTTCAAAATCGGTTAAAATAGGCTGTGCATCGCATAATTACGGCGAATACTCCAAAAAGGATAACAGTAACCACACACGCACCTGTACAGCTTGCGGAAACGTTGAAACAAAAGCACACACCTGGAACAGTGGCGCAGTAACAAAAACCGCCAGCTGTAAGGAAACAGGAACAAAAACCTTTACCTGCACCGCTTGTAAGGCAACCAAAACCGAAACTATCGCAAAAACAAACAATCATACATACGGCTCTTGGAGCACAACCAAAGAGGCAAGTTGCACAGTGGCAGGAACACAAAGTAGAACCTGCTCGGTATGCTCAAAGGTAGAAACCAAATCTATCAGCGCAACAGGCCATAGCTTTGGCACTTGGGAAACTACTAAAGAGGCTACCTGTGATGCAAAGGGAACGGAAACACGCGAGTGTTCAAAGTGCGATAAGACCGAAAGCAAGGATATAGCCGCACTTGGCCACAAATTCTCTAACCCCACAGTAACAAAGAAGCCTACCTGTACCGAAACAGGTATAGAAACAGGAACCTGCACACGTTGCGGTAAGGAAACCACAAATACAGTTAAAGCAACAGGCCATAAGCTCGGAAACTATACTGTAACACTCGAGCCCACTTGTACCGAGGCGGGTAAGAAAGAGGGAACCTGCTCGGTTTGCTCGGCAAAAGTAACCGAAACCGTTAAGGCAAAGGGCCACAGCTACGGTGAAGCGGTTGTAACAAAAGAAGCTACCGAAACCGAAACAGGACTCAAAACCCAAACCTGCTCGGCTTGCGGTGACGTTAAAGAAGAGGTTATTCCAATAATTTCGGTTGAAACCAATGCTCCCGTAGACACCAGCTCGGATGTAAACAATAACACAAATAACGATTCAAACGACAATAATGGCGGCTCAAATAATATTATTTGGATTATCATTGCGGCAGCAGCCGTAATCGCGGTTGTAGTTGTTGTAATCGTAGTAGCTAAAAAGAAGAAAAAATAAAACAATGAGAAAGCGAGGGGCACGAAAGTGCCCCTCGCTTTTGTCTTGTGTGTCGCCGCTTAAAAATCGCGCGATTTCCAACAAGAATATATTGATTTGTTTGTCGAAATATGGTATATTAAACTCACAAGGCACATATAAATGTGCAATGAAAGGAGAATGTCAAATGGATGGATTAGAAGTTTTGATCGTTATACTCGTTGCGGTGCTGCTTATTCTTATTTTTGCGAATATCCGCATCGTTCCGCAAGCAACGGAGTTTGTAATAGAGTTCTTGGGTAAGTACAAGACCACTTGGGGCGCGGGTATTCACGTTAAAATTCCCTTTTTGGAGAGAATCGCAAAGAGAATAACCCTTAAAGAGCAGG
>CAZDLQ010000032.1:0-8070 GCA_964506315.1 uncultured Oscillospiraceae bacterium | reverse complement strand
AGGTCAAAGCTTCTTTCGCCGTTTTTAAGCGCACTGTACATTTTTTTATAAACGCTGTCACCTTGAAGGGTGTCGGGGTTTAGACCAAGCACGCTAACCTTGCCGCCGAGCAGGTTAAAGCCGTCCAAAAATGCGGCGTTGGACATATCGCCCTCTACCTCTATACTGCAGCTTCGGTATCGCTGATTGCCCGTTATATAATAGGTGTTATTTACCCTTTTAATGTCAATTCCAAAATCCTTTAAAACGCTTACGGTTATATCTACGTAAGGCTCGCTTTCAAATGCTCCGACAACTTCAAGCGTGCTGTCGCCCGAAAGCTGCGGAAGAGCAAACAAAAGCCCCGTAATAAACTGGCTTGATATATCGCCGCGCACGGCGTATTTGCCCGCTTTTAGCTTACCGCATACGCTAATGCCGTTTTGAGTTTTCTCAAATTCTATGCCGTTTTGCGCGCAAATTTCCTCATAGACCGAAAGCGGTCTTTCAAAAAGGCGCGGCGCGCCGACTAAATTTACTTTTTTGCCCGCGAGCATACACAAGGGTATTAAAAACCTAAGTGTACTGCCGCTTTCGTCACAAAAAATTGTGGTGCCGTCCTGTATTTTTGTGGGGTCAAGACCGCCTAAGGTGGCGCTTGAGCCCTCTTCGCTTACGCTTGCGCCCATTTCTTTAAGCGCGTTAAGGGTTGCCGTAACGTCCCGTGACGCCGCTAAGTTTTTTACCGTGCTTTCCCCTGAGAGCGCGGCGCAAATAAGTGCCCTGTGAGCCACGCTTTTTGAGGGCGGCGCTGTGATACTTCCCTGCGCCGTTGACGGATTTATTTTTACCTTCATTTTCTACGCCTCTTTTTTTATTAACTCGTCAATGGCATCAAGGTAGCCTTGAAAACCGCGGCCGGCAATAGTCTTAAAGCAGTACTGTCTTACAAAGCTGATTTGCCTAAAATCCTCACGCTTTGACACGTCGGAAATATGCACCTCAACCGCAGGGATACCCACCGATTTGAGCGCATCAAGAATTGCAACGCTTGTGTGGGTGTAGGCGGCGGGGTTTATTACAATGCCGCCAAAAACCTTATAGGCGTTTTGGATTTTGGTTACAAGGTCGCCTTCGTAATTTGACTGATAAATTTCAATTTCTATGCCCTTTTTCTCGGCGTAGTCGTTTATGAGCTTACAAAGATCGCTATAGGTTTGCGCGCCGTAAATTTCCGGCTCGCGCACGCCGAGCATATTAAGATTTGGGCCGTTAAGAACAAGAAGCTTCATTTTTAAACTCCTCTATAATTTTTTGTGCGTTTTCTTCTATACTGTCGCTTGCCTTTAGGTGATAGTGGCAAGAGCTTTTATAGATTTCATATCTTTCGTTGTATCTTTTTTCTAATGCCTCGCGACTGCTTGAAAGCGGTCTATCGTCGGTTACAAGCAAGGACTCGAGAGGTCTATCAATAAAATAAATTCTACCGTTTTGGGAAAGCAGGCGGATATTTTCAAAATTTAAAACCGCGCCGCCGCCTGTTGCGACTACGGTGTGCTGTTTTTTGGAAAGCTCGCGTATTGCATCGGTTTCCATTTTGCGAAATTCACTCTCGCCGTATTTTGCAAAAATTTCGGGGATGGGCATTTTTGCGTTTTGTACGATAAGCTCGTCGCTATCGACAAAGTCCATTCCAAGTTTACTCGCTATTTCTTTTCCGATAGTCGATTTGCCGCTTGAGGGCATACCGATTAGCACGATATTTTTCTTTTCCTTTACAAGTGCCTCAAATACTGCGTCGATTTTTTGCTCGCTTACGCTTTGACCGACAAATTTTTCGGCCGCGTGTGCCGCTTGGGCAACCAGCATATAAAGCCCGCCTACTGCTTTTATGCCCTTTTCTTTTGCAAGGCAAACAAGCCTTGAATTAAGCGGATTGTAAACCGCGTCCACAACGGCATAAAGTGCAGGGAACTTGTCAATGTCTATTGCAACCGTTTCGGTGTTTGGGTACATTCCGCAGGGGGTGGTGTTTATTAAAACCTCGGCATCGGTATGGTTTTCATACATCTGCGCGTAGGTTATGGTGTCACTACTCTCCGACCTTGAAACCTTAAATACACTTTTTGCGCCGAGCGCCGTCGCTACCGCAAAAGCGGTTTTTGCGGTGCCGCCGCTACCTAAAACAAGCGCCTTTTTGTTTTCAAGTAAGATGCCGTTTTTGTTTATAAGCGCGCACATTCCCGAAAAGTCGGTATTATATCCATAAAGCTTGCCGTCGCGGTTTACAATGGTGTTGACCGCGCCGATTTCTTTTGCGGTTTTATCTATTTCATAGAGAAACGGTATAACGTCCTGCTTATACGGAATGGTTACGTTGATTGCCTTAAAATCTCGTTTTTGCATAAACTCATTGAGATTTTCGCGGGGCACCTCGCAAATTTCGTATTCATAATCAAAAAGCTTACCGTGTATCTCTTTTGAAAAGCTATGCGAAAGCTTTTCGCCGATGCATCCGTAAATCATTATTCACCAAGCCAATCTTTTCCAAATTGTGCGGCGAGCAGGTCGCAAAGAGAGAGCGCTACCACACAGTCGACAACCACTCTTGCCCTATGAACGATGCAGGGGTCGTGCCTGCCGCGTGAGGCTAAGACCGCATTTTCCATTTTTTCAAAATCAACCGTTTTTTGCTCTTTTGAGAGCGTGGGTGTGGGGCGCATAGCGGTTTTGAATATTACGGGCATACCGTTTGAGATGCCGCCGTTTATGCCGCCGCTGTTGTTGGTTGTGGTGACAACCTGTCCGCCACTTATTTCAAACGGATCGTTTACCTCGCTGCCTCTTTTATCGCATACGCCAAAGCCAAGTCCAAACTCAATGCCCTTAACGCCGGGAACCGAGAAAACGGCGTGTGAAATTACACTTTCAAGGCTATCAAAGAACGGCTCTCCTACGCCTGCAGGCAGTCCGACAATGGCGGTTTCGAGCATTCCGCCGATGCTGTCGCCGTCGGCTTTAGCCTTTAGTATTTCATTTTGCATTTGCTCCTCAGCGCACTTGTCTAAAACCGCAAACTGCATATCGCAAAGCGCGTTTATATCTTTTTCTAAATCGGCAAAATCTCTATCTAAAATGCCGCCAAGGCTTTTAATATGAGTGCCTACGTATATGCCCTTTTTCTCAAGTGCCGAGAGCGCTATTGCGCCGACTGCACAAAGTGCGGCGGTTATTCTACCGCTAAAGTGACCGCCGCCGCGGTAGTCTTCAAAGCCCTTGTATTTAACGTGGGCGGTATAGTCCGCGTGCGAGGGGCGGGCAAGGGATTTAGTTTCGCTGTAATCCTTTGAGCGTGTGTCAGCGTTAGGGATAGTGATGCAAATGGGTGTGCCTGTGGTTTTGCCGCAAAAAACGCCGCTTAAAATCTCATACTCGTCGGCCTCTACCCTTGCGGTTGAAACTGCGCCTGCAGGGCGGCGAAGCGAGAGGATTTTGTTTATATGTTCCTCGTTTACCTCTAAGCCTGCGCAAAGTCCGTCAATAACTGCGCCAATGCTCTTGCCGTGGCTTTCGCCGAAAATGGTTACCGAAACGTTGTTTCCGAAGGTATTTCTCACCCTACATCACCTCTTTTACTAATTTTTCAAGCTCGGCAAAGCTTATTTTGCGAAACTCAAAGCTGCCGATTTCTTCAACGTAAACTATGGTTATACTGTCGCCCGACGCCTTTTTATCGTGGCGGCAGGCCGAAACTATTTCTTCTACTGTGCCCAGTGGCTCGCTTGGAAGGTTTAGGTCACAAAGTACCTTTTTAAGCCTTGCTCGCACATTAGCTGAGCACATCACAAGCATTCCTATAGCGACGCACTCGCCGTGATAAAGTGACGAAAAATTATCCGCCGACTCAATAGCGTGCGCGACGGTGTGGCCGAAATTTAAGACCTTACGAAGTCCTGTTTCCTTTTCGTCCTCTTCTACAACGCTTTTCTTAATAAGCAGGCCTTTTTCAATTATGGTGTCTATCGCTACGCTCTTGTAGCCTTTTTCAAAAATCTCAAAAAGCGCGCTATCGCTGGTGGCCGCCATTTTAACCGCCTCGGCAAGTCCGTTAGAGATTTGTCTATCAGGCAGGGTTTTAATGGTGTCGGGGTCAATGACAACCTTTTTGGGCGGATAGAAGGTGCCTACTATATTCTTGATTCCGTCAAAGTCGATGGCGGTTTTGCCGCCTATTGACGAGTCGAGCTGTGACAGGACAGTGGTGGGTACGTTATAAAAATCCACGCCTCGCATAAAAAGTGAAGCGGTAAGGCCCGACAGGTCGCCCACTACTCCGCCGCCTACTGCAACAACGCAGTCGGTACGGGTAAAGCCTTTTTTAACCATTGTGTCAAGCAGTAATTTTAGCGTATCAAGGCATTTTGAGGCTTCGCCCTCTTTTACCGTTACCACGAACGGCTCGCGTGCGGCGGCGGCTACCGCCTGCGCGTACTGACTCGGCACACCGCTATCGGTTACAACAAGCACCTTTCGGTCTAAATCTAAAAGCTTGCCGATTTCTAAAAGCGCACCGCGACGCAGTACTATATCGTAATCTCTTTGCGAGGTTTTAACAGGAATAATCATAACTGTTCTCCGTCTAAATTCTAATTTCTTTCTCAAAGCTGCCGAGAATTTTAATGCTGCTGCAGCATTTTGAAAGCTCGTTGAGCATCTTTTTGCCCTTCTCATCGTTTATATTGCCTTCGCCCTCGGCGTAGAAATAATAATCCCAAATAAGCTCTTTTGTAGGGCGGCTTTTGAGCGCCAAGAGGTTATAATCATACTCACCGATTACCGAAATTGCGCGGCCGAGTGAGCCTGCGGCGTTATTAACTGTAAACAGCATAATAAAGCGGTTATCGGTATGGTCGGGGGCTTTTTGCGCCCTTGTGAAAACGGCAAAGCGTGTACTGTTTGTGCCGCTTTGGTTTATGTGGGTTGCAAGTTCTTTTAAGCCGAATTTTTCGGCCGCCTCGCTACTGCCGATGGCGGCAATATCGTGTCTACCCGACTCGGCCACCTCTTTTGCGGCAATGGCGGTGTTGACCGCTTCCACCGTTTCAAAGCCATGCTTTGCAATAAACTCGGCACACTGACCGAGCGCTTGCGGATGGCTTATGATGGTTTTAATTTCGTCAATACTGCTTCCCTTTACGGCGAGCAGGTTTTGCACGATTTCCGCCTCATAAACCGCGGATACGTGAAGGCTACCGAAGAAAGCGAGGTCAAGCACGTTTCCAACGTCACCGTTAAAGCTGTTTTCAATAGGCAAAACAGCGCAGTCACATTCGCCCGAAACAACCGAGTTATAGGCCGACTTAAAATCGCCGAAGCCTACTGCCTTTCCGTCGGGGAAAATGCGCTCGGCAACTATGTTTGCAAAAGCGCCCTCTACGCCGCTGTATGCCACGCGCATACTGTCAAGCATACGGTGCTGATACTTTTTTGAGATTTCAATGTTGCTTCTTAAAAAGCTTACGTAATACGAGCGAAGCTCGTCGTCAGCAATAAGCTTTGCATTAGCCTCAACGATTTCCTCTTCCCTTGCCTTATCGCTTACAGCAAGGCCGTGCTCTTTTTTATACTCACCGACAAGGCGTACGGCGTTCATTCGCTTTTCAAAAAGCTTTGCCATTTCCTTGTCGGTTTGGTTTATGATTTGTCTTGCTTTTTGCAAATCATTCATTATTTTTTGTCCCCTTTATAGTCCTCATAAAGTGCTTTAAAAGCAGGAATGGATTTTTCTATTTGCTCATAGCTTACACAGTAAGCAATTCTCACGTAGCCCTCTACGCCAAACGAGTCGCTCGGCACCAAGAGAAGCTCGTACTTTTTAGCACGCTCACAAAATGCATTTGCGTCAGGTTCTAATGCCTTTACAAAGAGATAAAACGCGCCGTCGGGTCTTACTGCCTCGTAGCCGATTTCGGTAAGGCTCTCATAAAGCAGGGTTCTATTTTTATCGTAAGCCGAAATGTCGGGCGTTGCGCCGTCACAAGCGGCGGCAGTGTACTGCAAGAGGCTGGGGGCGCAAACGTAGCCCATACTTCTTCCTGCGCCGCAAACTGCGGCATAAATGTCGGCCGCGTCGGGCATTTTGGGAGAAACGCTAATATAACCTATTCTCTCGCCCGGAAGTGAAAGTGATTTACTGTAGGAATAGCAAACCACGGTATTGTCGTAATAGTTAGGAATGTAAGGCACCAAAACGTCCCCGTATACAAGCTCTCTATACGGCTCGTCGGCAATAATGGTGATGGGGTTGCCGTACTCTTTTTGCTTACTTTCCAAAATTTTAGCAAGGTTTTTAATGCTTTCCTCACTCAAAACTGCGCCAGTCGGGTTATTGGGTGAGTTTACAATAACCGCCCTTGTTTTCTCGTTAACTGCCTTTTCAAAAGCCTCTTCGTCAAGCTCAAACTGTTCGCCCTTACCGAGCACAACCTTGCAGGTTGCGCCTGCGTTTTGGCAAAACACCTGATATTCGGGGAAGAAGGGCGCAAGCAGGATAACCTCGTCGCCTTCCTCAATTATTGCCTTTAATGTAATGGTAAGCGAAGCGGCGGCGCCACAGGTCATATAAATGAGGGCGGGATTTGCATCAAAATCAAAGCGCTTTTTGATGTTCTCGGCGAGAGTTTTTCTCACGCTCATATCACCCGGTGCTGAGGTGTAGCCGTGAAGTGCTACGCTATCCTTTTCCTCAATAAAATTTTTTATGGTTTCATTAACGCAGTCGGGCGCGGGAATGCTCGGGTTACCTAAGCTAAAATCAAAAACCTTATCGTCGCCGATTTCGGCTTTTCTTTTGTTGGAATACTCAAAAATCTCTCTGATTACCGAGCTTTTTTTACCGAGCGCAAGCATTTTTTGTGAAATCATTTTTTCCTCCTGACAATAAAAAAATCCGCACACTAAATATGCCAAAACAGCACATGCAGTTGCGGACCGTCCTCTTTTTATTTAAGCCACAAGATTTGTAAACTTAAAAAGAAAGCGGGCAGTCCTTTGTAAAATAATAAAATCGAAACTCAAAATTTTTCAATTTGGCCCACTCCTTTCAAAAATTTACTCAATATAAAAATTTTACTCCACAAGCGGCCTATTGTCAAGATAAAAATACATATTTTATGAATTTTTATTCATTAAATTTTCAAGGTCGGCACAAAAAGTGCCGACCTTTTAAGCTTATATAGCATTTTCATCTATGCCGAAAACCTTGCAGGCATTTTTATAGAGGATCTTATCAAGCTCACTCTCGGTAAAACCGAGCGATAAGACATATTCAAGTTCTTCTTTTTGACTGCCCATAGGATAGTCGGTTGCAAACAAAATTTTATCGGTCGAATACTTTGAAATGGCTTTTTTAATGGTTTCCATATCACTAAACGGGAAGCTTGACGAGGTGTCAACGTAAAAGTTTTCAAAGTGATGAAGCTTTTCGGCCGCTTCCTCCCAAATGCTCCAGCCGCCGAGATGGGCGCCGACAAGCACAAGGTCGCTATAAATTTCCAAAACGGGAACAAGGCGGTTGGGGTTTGAATAATCGTAGCGGTAATCACCCGTATGCATTAAAATTGGTAATTTATGCTTTTCGCAAAGCTCGTAAATTTTAAGGCAACGGTAATCGTCAATTTTAAACCTTTGAATATCGGGGTGAAGCTTAACTCCGCGAAGTCCCAAGGAAATCAGCTCGTTTACATCGGCTTCAATATCGGTGCTTTCGGGGTGCAGTGTGCCAAGTCCCGTAAGTCCCGTATTTTCCGCTACGGTTTTAGCAATAAAATTATTTATGCTTGAAACCTGCTTTGGTGTTGTGGCCACCGACTGCACGATAGCGTGGTCTATTCCCGTATCTTTACATTGCGACAAAAGCGTGCCAACGCTTCCGTCAAAGTGTGAGGTTACGCCGTAAAACCTATCGGTTGCGCCAACGGCGGCGGCCGCAATTTTATCGGGATAGACGTGGCAGTGCGCGTCTATAGCCTTATGTCCTAAAACCATTTTAATTCACCTTTATTCAATGCCGAGTTTCTTTTGTGCGTCCTC
>CAZDLQ010000031.1:0-8082 GCA_964506315.1 uncultured Oscillospiraceae bacterium | reverse complement strand
ATCAACGTTAACGTTATTTGCCCTCTTGCTTGGACTGCACAGCTTGAAAACTTTGAGAAGGCTTATCCCGAGGCATTCAAGGCAAACGTAAAAATGCCCCCTGCAGGACATTTTGGCGATTCCGAGATTGAGATTGGTAGAGTTTGTGTTCAGCTCGCCCACCCCGACTTTAAATATCTCACAGGTGAAACACTCACCCTTGAAGGTGGTATGGGACTTCGTCCGTAAACAAAACAAAAAACGCCCCGAGGATTCGGCCTCGGGGCGTTCTTTTTTTATTCTAACACAAAAATGTCTCCGATTTTTAGGTTGAGATTTTTTGTGTTTACAATTTGCTTTGAGAAAAGCTCATTAAACTTGTTGACATCTCCGCCGTGCTCTTTGAAATTACCATAATGGCAAGGAACGGCTATCTCAGGCGAAATGAGCTGTACGTATTTTACAGCTTCCTCTTCGTTTAAGTTACCGAATGCGCCGTTAATGGGAACAAACATAAGGTCTATGTTTTCGTCCTTTAAATCAGAAATTTTTTCGGGTTTATATGCGCTATCGCCGACAAGGTAAATCTTTTTGCAGCCGTGTTCAATAACATAGCCTACAGCATAAGGCGCAAGCTCACCGTGGTCGCAGTAAACTGCTTTAACGTTTAAATCGCCAACCTTAAAGCTATCTTTTTCGGCTATTTCAACAGTGCGCTCGTTGATGCCGAGCTTTTGACACTCGTCCATAGCATCCTTTGGACCGTAAAGCGTGGTTTTATCGTTATCCATAAGGGTTGGCATAGCATCTACGTCAAAATGGTCATAGTGGCCGTGAGTTACAAGGATATAATCAAACACAAGCTCTTTGGGATCTAAAAGCTTTGGAATAAGTCTTTTAAAGCCAAATTCCCTTTCACAGCAGTCGCTAAAATACACATCAATACTATAAAGTTTATTTTGGCTGTCTTTAAGAATAAAGCCTGCTTGACCCATAAAAATAACGGCAAGTGTTCCCTGTTTTACTTTAAGAGCGTTAATTTTTTCTTTTAAACTACTCATCGCTAATCTTCACCAAAACCTTTATATTATTTGT
This sequence comes from uncultured Oscillospiraceae bacterium, assembly GCA_964506315.1. Lineage (GTDB taxonomy): Bacteria > Bacillota > Clostridia > Oscillospirales > Ruminococcaceae > SIG578. The sequence goes on along the minus strand of CAZDLQ010000031.1, from coordinate 7,008 downwards.
TTTGCGCTCGTGAGCATTTACAAAATAGTCCTTTGCCTCATCAAACGAAATTATATCGGTTATAATTTGCTCTAAGTCAATGTTATATTTTAGCACAAAATCAATGATTTGGTTAACGTTTCCACCACCGAACACGCCCTTAACGGTAAGTGCTTTGGTAACAACATCGTTCATTAAAAGATTATTTACCGGCTCTTCAAAGAAGCCCATAAGGCTAATATCGCCGCGGAATGCCGCCAAATCAATAGCGTTTTGAATAGCGGATACCGCGCCCGATGCCTCAACGACGATATTAAAACCTTCGCCGTTTGTGATTTCATTTTTGGCTTCTATAAGGTCTTGTTTACGGGCGTTGATTAAATGCTTTGCGCCGAGTTTTTTAGCAATTTCAAGTTTATTATCGTTACGGCCAACATAGGTTACGTTTTCACAGCCCATAGCTCTTGCAACGGCAAGTGCGGCAAGACCGATAGGGCCTGTTCCTATGATTGCCATAGTTGTTTCGGGTTTAATATCATACTCTAAAAGTCCGCAGTATGCAACCGTCATTTGCTCGATTAAAACGCCGTTTTTCATACTGATAGAGTCAGGAAGATGGAACAAGTGTCTTTCGGGCATAACCATAAAGTCAGCGTAAGCTCCGTCCCAAGCGTTTATAGTACCTACCGAGCGGAGATCCTTACAGTCTCTAAAATTGCCGTGTAAGCAATGCTCGCACTTACCGCAACCGACTGCATTATCACCGATTACGCGGTCGCCTGCTTTAAATTTGGTAACGTTTTTGCCTACCTTTTCAACAATTCCCGACCATTCGTGACCTATACGAACGGGGTATTTAATTTGTCCATCCTTGACAAAGCTACACTCGCCCGAATAAATCACAAGGTCGGTTCCGCAAATGCCATTATAAACAACACGGCATAAAATTTCGTCGTCCTTTAAGGTCGGAATTGGAGTGTCGATATAGTCAATTTTTCTTTGATCTTCAACTAACAAGGCTCTCATATCTATCACCTTTTATTATTTATATAATCTTTATTAAGAATGGTTTTAACCTCTTTGCCGCTAAAGAAATCAATGGTGTTTTGTGCGGCGTATCTACCCGCATATTCCACCGACTCAATTCCGTTTGAGCCCGAGTGAGGCAGCAGCATTGTGTTGGGTGCTAACAAAAGCGGATTATCCTCGCTAGGCGGCTCTTTTGAGAACACGTCGGCGCCGTAAGCAGCGAGCTTGCCCGATTTTAGATAATCGGCAACGTCCTGCTCATTTATAAGTTTACCGCGGCTTGTATTTACAAGGATAGTATTGGGCTTAAGCTTATCTAAAAACTCGCGGTTTACCATTTCCTGAGTATATTTATTAAGTGGCAAGTGAAGGGAAATAATATCCGACTTTTGAAGCAGCTCATCCATACTGCAAAAGGTAACGCCGAGTTTTTGTGCCGCATCATTATTTTGCTTTATATCGTAGGCGAGAAGTTTACAGTTAAAGCCGCCGAGCATTTTAGCAAGTGCCTGTGATATATCACCAAAGCCGATTAAGCCGACGGTTTTACCGCTAAGCTGTCTTGCATTGCGGCCTTCAAAAAAGCGACTCCAGTCCCCTTTTCTAAAGTCGTGCTCGCAGTTTAAAAAGTCACGGACTAAATTCAGCATAAGTGCAAGCGCACATTCGGCCACGCAGGCCGAAAAACTGCCTGCGGCGTTACACACAGCAATGCCGAGTTTAGACGCGGTTTCCTTATCAATTTCGTTAGTACCGACGCCGAAGCGTGAAACAAGCTGCAGGTCGGGCAAAAACTCAAAGGTTTCTTTTGGAAACTCCTCGCCTGCGCTGATTATAGCGTTATAGCCTAGTAGCTGCTCCTTAAAATCGGCAGTATTTCTTGTGGGCATATAGAGGATATCAGCATCTATTCCGCTATCCTGCATCATTTTTTGCATTTCTTCTCTAATATAAAGTGGCTGTTGTTTTCCAATAATAGCTACTTTTTTCATGCGTTTTCTCGCCTTTCCTTAGGGAATAATGGGTAAATCTTCTTTTGCCTTTTTAACTATTTCTACAAACTTTGCAACCTGATTTGTGATTGAAACAAGGCCTTCTTTTTCAATCTTTTCAAAGTCCATAAAGGTTCTTGCGCCCGAAACTGCGCAAGCGCCGCATTTAATAAATTCAGCGGCATTTTCAGGTGTGATACCGCCCGAGGGAATGAGGTTTACGTCGGGGAATACCATTTTTAAGTTGGTCATATATTTAGGACCGCCGAGTGCGCCGGGGAAAATTTTAACCATGCTTGCACCTGCACGCATTGCGTTAAATACCTCGGTTGCCGAGAATGCGCCCGAGAAAATAGGCACGTTGTATCTTGCGGCAACGTCGATTACATCCTCGATAACGCAGGGGTTAACGATAACGCTACCGCCGTGTAAAATAACCTCTCTTGCGGATGTGGGATCTAAAACTGTGCCTGCGGCAACAAGGAGCTTATCACCGAAATGATCGGAAATTGCTTCTACTGCTTCCAAAACGCCGGGGGTTGTCATTGTAACCTCGATAATTCTTGCACCGCCGTCATACATTGCTTGTGCGTATGCAATATAGTCGTCCTTCTTATGTAGCTTAATGCAAGGAAGAATTCCTGTTTCCTTTGTGTACTTAATAACTCTTTCTTTTAAACTAATGTCGCTTCTGTTCATTGTAATTTCTCCTTTATATTCTTATTTTTGCAATTAACTTGCAGCATAATTTACTCTCTTTTGCCATAACACAAGGCATATGGGCATCCTGCGGGAAGGTAATCATAAAATCGCCCTCTCCAAGATATATGTTATCGCCCTCGCCCTCAAGATAAATCATATCTTTTTCTTCATTTACGTCAGTTACTTTAAGGGTGCTTATATCGGCATAGCCGATTTTTTCGTCACCCGAAACAACAAAATGAATGTCGATATCTCTTTTGTGTGCCTCGAAGGTACATTCGCTCTCGGGCTTGGTCATATAGGGTCTACATTTTACCATTATGCCGTCAGCAACGGGAATATCAGCTTTCTCGTCAGCCTTGCCTGTGTAGTTTTGAAGAAACTCTAAGGTGGTTTTTATGTTTTCGCTAAGACCGTAGTAAAGCTCGGCATTTTTAATGTTATCTTTAATCATATTCTTATCTCCTTACTCTGCCTGAAGCATCGCCGTTTTTAAGGTACATAACCTCGTCTAAGGTAGCAAGGTTAAAGTCGCCAACGATGGTTTGTTTTAATGCGGATGCGGCAGTTGCAAACTCGCCCATATCCTCAAGTGACATATTATTGAGTATGCCGTAAATCATACCTGCCGCAAAGGATGCGCCTCCGCCGCCGCGGTCAACAAGGTGAATGGAATAAGATTTTGAGTGATAGAACTCTTTGCCGTCATATACAAGAGTAGACCAGCCGTTATCCGAAGCCGAATAGCTTTCTCTTAAGGTTGAGCCTATGTACTTAAAGCCGAATTTTTCTTTAAGCTTCACAAACACGTTCTTATAAGCCTCAATATCAAGCTGACCCTTTGTAATATCGGTGTTTTCGGGCTTAAAGCCAAGCACCTTTTCGGCATCTTCCTCGTTACCGATGCAAACGTCAACGTATTTCATAAGGGGAATCATAACGCTTTGAGCCTTCTCAGGAGACCAAAGCTTACTGCGGTAGTTTAAGTCTACACTTACAGTAACGTTATGCTTTTTAGCGGAAATCATTGCGGCCTCTACAAGCTTTGCGGCCTTATCGCTGATAGCGGGTGTAATACCTGCTACGTGGAACCAATCGGCGTCGCTGAAAATAGCGTCAAAGTCAAAGTCCGAAACCTCGGCCTCGGAAATTGCGGAATGTGCTCTATCGTAAACTACGTTAGAGGGTCTTACCGATGCGCCGTTTTCATAGAAATTGAGACCGATTCTTTCTCCGCCTCTTGCGATGTAAGCAGTGTCAATTCCCTGCTCTCTTAGTTTGTTGAGTGCGGTTTGACCGAGCGGATTGTTAGGAAGCTTTGTAATATATCTTGCCTCCAAGCCATATCTTGCAAGTGCAACTGCAACGATTGACTCATCGCCTCCGTAGTACACCTCAAATTCCGATGCTTGCTCAAATCTAAGATTATTCTTAGGCATAAAGCGAAGCATCATTTCTCCCATTGTTACAACCTTCATATTTTTTACCCCTTTCTTTTAGCTTCTTCCGTATGAATTTAAAAAGTAATCTCTTCCTCGTTTTACTGTTTCTTCATCAAGGAAATTTATTTTTTGTCCGCTTTGCAAGAGATTTAAGTAAATTTGCGCGGTCTTTTCAACTATTTGGCAGCAAACGAGCGCTTCCTGCAGGTTTCTACCGACACAAACGGGACCGTGATTGCGAAGCAAAAGCGCGTTATGGTCGCCTATCGACTCACTTGCCACCTTGCCAAGCTCCACGTGGCTATCCGATGGCACAAATCTTTTGGAAATTGGGATTTCGCCGCCGAGCAGCTGGCACATTTCCTCCGAGAAAACGGGGATCGCGCTATCAAGCGCACAGCAAGCCATTGCGTTAGGCGAGTGGGTATGTATAATTGCACCTACATCGGGACGCTGATTCATAATTCTTCTATGAATTTCACGCTCGCTTGTTGAAAGTCTTGTTCCTGAAACCACGCTTCCGTCGGGAGCCAAAACCGGCAAGTCCTCAGGCTTCATTTCGGCGTAATCCACCTTTGACGGAGTTATAAGAATGTTTCCATCGTCAAGCCTTACGCTGATATTGCCCCAAGTACCGAAAACGTAGCCGTGTTCCCTTAGAAAAAGGCAGGTTTCAATTACTTTTTTTCTAAGCTCTAAATTATCCATTATTTTCACCGTCTTTCTAAAAAAAATATTCTTGCATTTGGCGTTTAGATTCGTCTAAGTGAGCTATCGCAAGCTCTACAGCCTTGTCGGCATCTCTTTGCTCAATGGCCGCTAAAATGCTTTTATGATACATAAGGCCGTCTTCCATAGCCTTTTTGTTGCCCCAAGCCTTTTCAAACATATCCTCAAGCTGAGTGCTGACCGAATCGTAAATTGCAAAAAAGAACTTATTGCCCGTAGACTTTACAATATCGCTATGGAATTTATAATCATAGGCCGCCCAAACCGACGAGCAGTCCTTATTCTTTTCCATAAGCTCAATATCCTCACGGCAATTTTTAAGCGTTTCTTCGTCACCGCGAGCTGCCGCAAGCTTGGCCGCATTTATTTCAAGAGCGTAACGCACCTCAAAAATATCCGAAATATCCGACTGCTCAAGCTTTATAAAGCGGCTAACCGTTGACTTTATAACGTCGGTTCCGGGATTTTTAATGTAAGCGTGCGCGCCGTTGCGAATTTCAATAAATCCGCGTTCTTTTAACACCTTAAAAGACTCTCTTACCACATTGCGACTTACATTAAAGGCATCGGCAACGGTTTGCTCACCGGGCATTCTTTGTCCGACCATACTCGGATCGCTCAAAATTTTAGTTTCAATATTATCGGCAATTTGCTCGTACAAGTTTTCTTTTTTTAATGCTACGTTTCCTTCAAAACTAAACATTTGCACTTTCCTTTCCTATAGACCTGTTCTACAGGTTATTATATACCCTATTTTTTATGCTGTCAAGCATCTTATTACAGTTTTAACGCCAAAAATAAAAGACATCGCCGAAGCGATGCCTTTTATTCATATTTATTTTGTTAGTTCACAAACTATGTTGTAAAGATAAATCATCATATCCTTACCGTTTTCGTTAAGGACGCTATCAAGCGTCACTCTATACTTTACCGCATCGTACGAAAAATCGGCAAATACACGCTCAAAATCCTCGCTACCGTCGTCTTTATAGATGCCGCCCATTATAACATCAACACCGTTAATCTTTGATATGGTGGGATTATCAAACCTATACATACAATCATACGGGGCGCCTATTTTGCTTGCTTCTATTCTTATCCATTGCTCGTCTTTTTTGAAATTAAACGCGCAGGTGTCATAGGCGAGTTTTCCATCAAGCTCATAATAAAAATTGGTTTCATATCTACCGGTAAATTCAAAACCTTGCGGTAGAATACTTTTGAGCGTTGACAAGTCTTTACCGAGATATGCGGTTACGTCGGCAAGTGTCTTTTTTTCGCTATAATACTTATCCTCGCTGAAATTTAGTTTTGCCGCGCTAACGGTGTTTTCAACCGTATTTATCGTAAACATAATTCTTGCGGGGTCGTTTTCATCGCCGTTTGGCTCACCGCTAACCTGTGACGTTACAAAGCTTGTTGTATCTTTTGGCGGCGGCTCTTGACCGTTTGGGGTGAAATCTCCGTCCACCTGCTCGTCACTTACTGTGCCGTCTTTATCGTCAACTGTATCCTTTTCACCGATAACGGTTGAGTCATTAAGTTGTATTGGCGGTTTAGTATCAAAGGCTTCTCCCTGCCACACACCAATTCCTATTAAGGCTACAAGGCAAAAGCAGCACGCGGGTATTACAACCTTTTTTGCGACGTTTATTCTATTTCTTTTCAAGGTTTCGTGTTCTCCGATTCGGCGGAGAACGTCAGTTGCCATTTCATTATAATTCTTCATACACAAAGCCCTCCATTTCAAGTTGAGATTTGAGTGATTTGCGGGCGCGATATACAAGGGTTTCTATACTATGCACGCTTTTCTTCATTACGGCGGCCGCTTCCCTATTACTAAATTCTTCAAAATAAATAAGCCAAAGTATTTGGCGGTATTCCGCTTTTAATTTATTGAGCGCACGATGCACATAAATTTTTCTTTCTTCTTGAATGTAAGCCGCTTCAAGACTTTGCTGCTCGCTTTCAAGCTCGGACAGCTCGTCAATAGAGATTTCGGTCTTTTTTGAGTTCTTTCTCAAATAATCAATTGCCACGTTCCGTCCGATTGTGTAAAGCCAGGTTTTAAACGAGCCTTTTAAGTTATCCTTAGGTTTCTTTATGCCGAGTAGCACAAAGGTGTCCTCACAAAG
>CAZDLQ010000030.1:0-8095 GCA_964506315.1 uncultured Oscillospiraceae bacterium | reverse complement strand
TGTTTGTAAGCTTGTTACCAAAGCTTTTTACAATGTAGAACGCCGCAAAACCGAACCGATATTTAAATATGCTCAAATCGCAGGCGCGGCTTCCATGGCATTTATGCACGGCGCACAGGACGGCCAAAAGTTTATGGGCATTATTATTCTTTGTCTGTTTATGTCAAAGGGTATGGATATTCCCGAGGGCACCGCTCCGCAGGCTTGGATTATGGTGCTTTGCGCAGTAATTATGGCAGTCGGTACTGCTATCGGCGGTAAAAAGATTATTAAATCCGTCGGTATGGATATGGTTAAGCTCGAAAAATATCAAGGCTTCTCGGCTGACCTTTCTTCTTCAACCGCCTTGCTTCTTTGCTCGGTGTTTGGACTTCCCGTTTCAACAACCCACGCTAAAACCACCGCAATTATGGGTGTTGGCGCGGTTAAAAGCATTAAGGCAGTAAACCTCGGCGTAGTGAAGGAAATGGTGCTCACTTGGGTGCTGACCTTCCCCGGATGCGGCCTTATCGGCTTCTTAATGACTAAACTGTTTATGTGGATATTTATATAATAGAAAGAAGGAATCAGCTATGGCAAATAAAGCGGATAAAATTTATTTTGAAAATATGCAGGCAAGCGCAAAGTGTGCCTGTGATGCATCAAACTATCTCGTAGAGTGTCTTACAAATTACAGCAACGAGGGCATCAATGAAATGCTCACAAAAATGCACGAATTTGAGCACGCAGGCGATACCAAAAACCACGAAATGTCGTCTATGCTTGCAAAGGCTTTCGTAACACCTGTTGACCGTGAGGATATTGCTCTTATCAGCCGCGATATTGATAACGTAACCGACGGCATTGAAGAGGTGCTTCAAAAGATTTATATGTGCAAAATTGAGAGCATCATTCCGCCCGCAATTGATTTTGCACAAAAGATTGCAAATGGTTGCCAGCTTATGTATGAAATGCTCGGCGAGTTTGAAAACTTTAAAAAGCCCGCAAAGCTTCATCAGCTTATCGTAGATCTCAATAACATTGAGGACGAGTGTGACAAGCTTTATATCGACACCTTCCACGATTTAGATAAATACTGTACAACCAATATCGCAATAGTTTCTTGGAGAGATATTCTCGATAAGCTTGAAAACTGCGCCGATACCTGTGAGCACGTTGCTGACAGCGTAAATATGGTTGTAATGAAAAATAGCTAATTTTAAAGCCGTTTGTGTTATCGCACAAACGGCTTTTTGAAAAATTCCTGCAAATTCATATTGTATACGCGCCTTTTTTGTGATATAATATCAAGGTAAATCTAGGGGATTTTGAAAAAACACGAAAGGTGTCAGTATGAAGGTAATTTTACTTACGGCACTCGGTGTCGGCGGTGCTACGGTTATAGGCGCGCTTTTTGGCTTTGTCTTTAAAAAGATAAGCCATAAAACGAGCGATATTATCCTTGCCTTTGCGGCGGGAATAATGCTTGCCGCCTCGGTAATCGGTCTTGTTTTGCCGTCACTTGAATATGGGGGTAAATACGGACTTGTTACTACCGTTATCGGTGTTTTTTGCGGTGCCGCTTGCGTTAATTTAATTGATAAGCTTGTGCCGCATCTTCACAAATTATCGGGCGTGGATATAGAGAGTCACTCCGAACAACAAAATAGGCTTAATAAGGTCCTGCTTTTTGTAATTGCTATTGCTATGCACAATCTTCCCGAGGGCATTGCGGCAGGCGTCGGCTTTGGCACGGGTAACACAAACGAGGGACTGACTATTGCGCTTGGTATCGCACTGCAAAATATCCCCGAGGGTATGATAATTATTGCACCTATGCTTGCGGCGGGAATAAGCCGCGGCAGAACCTTTTTAATCGCTTTGGCTACGGGAATTATAGAGGTTTTGGGAACGCTTTTCGGCTTCTTTGCCGTTAGCCTTTCAACCGCAATTTTGCCGTTTGCACTTGCCTTTGCAGGCGGAACGATGCTTTACGTAGTAAGCGACGAAATGATACCCGAAACCCACGCTCACGGAAGTGAACGCGGCGCTACCTATTCGCTTCTCGTCGGCTTTTGTGTTATGCTTGTTTTTGATGTACTTTTAGGATAAAGGAGATATAAAATGATTAGTAAGGATATAAAATACGTTGGCGTAAACGACCATCAAATTGATTTGTTTGAGGGACATTATATCGTCCCTAACGGAATTGCTTATAATTCCTATATAATTGAGGATGAAAAAATCGCCGTTATGGATTCGGTAGACGCCGCATTTTTAGACAAATGGCTCGGAAATATTAAGGCTGTTTTGGGCGATAGAGAGCCCGACTTTTTGGTGGTTTCCCACATGGAACCCGACCACTCGGCAAATATTTTAGAGTTTGCAAAAAAATACGAGAACGCTAAAATCGTGTCAAGCGCACAGGCCTTTGCTATGATGAACAAATTCTTCGGCACTGATTTTGCCGATAGAAGAATTGTGGTAAAGGACGGCGAAAGCCTTTGCCTCGGTAAGCATACTCTTAACTTTTACACTGCGCCAATGGTTCATTGGCCCGAGGTTGTTATGAGCTATGAAAGCTGTGATAAGGTGCTTTTCTCGGCTGACGCTTTCGGAAAATTCGGCGCACTTGACGTTGAGGAAGACTGGGCCTGCGAGGCAAGAAGATACTATATCGGCATCGTTGGTAAATTCGGCGCACAGGTTCAGGCGGCGCTCAAAAAGCTTTCGGCACTTGAAATTGAAACCATTTGCCCGCTTCACGGCCCCGTACTTACCGAAAACCTCGGATATTATCTTAACCTTTATAATATTTGGTCGTCATACGGCGTTGAAAGTGACGGAGTTGTAATTTGCTATAGCTCGGTTTACGGCAACACTAAAAAAGCAGTTGAGCTTTTAGAAAAAGAGCTTTTGGCGCTTGGATGCAGTAAGGTTGCAGTAAATGACCTTGCACGCTGTGATATGGCAGAGGCTGTTGAGGATGCGTTTAGATACGGCAAAATTGTGCTTGCAACCACTACCTATAATAACGGCATTTTCCCCTGTATGCGTGAGTTTATAAACGAGCTACTTATAAGAGATTACCAAAAACGCAAAATAGGTATTATTGAAAACGGAACTTGGGCACCTTCCGCCGCTAAAAACATTAAAAAGATGTTTGAAGAAAGCAAGGAAATTGAGTTTACCGATACTACAGTTACCGTACATTCGGCTCTAAACGACCAAAGCCGCGAGGCTATAAAAGCACTTGCAAAAGAAATTTTAGATTAGTTTTAAAATAAATGGATAAACTTAAAAAAGGAGGGAAAATCATGAAATATATTTGCGACGTATGCGGATACGTTTACGATGAGGCTGTTGGCGATCCCGATAACGGTATTGCAGCAGGCACAAAGTGGGAAGACCTGCCTGAAGATTGGGTATGCCCCCTTTGCGGAGTAGGAAAAGACAACTTCTCCGAAGAATAAGAATAAAAAAAGAGCTTCCGCAGTTGCGGAAGCTCTTTTTTTATAACTTAATATCAATAACCTTTGCCTTAACTGAGTCAAATTTAGTTTTGGTTTCTCTTAAAACCTTACAGTAATTTACCCACTTTTCGTGTTCGGGGTATCTTGTATATCTTCCTTTTTTATCTTTAATATCGCAACGCTGTGCAAAGGAAATTCTATTGGACTGATGCGCATAATAGGTGTATAGCGCGATGCCGCCTTGATGCTCTTCTTTTAAAAGATCCTCGGCCATAAATTTAAGATGCGCTATGCAAAACTCCTCGTCGGCCTCGCCACCGTTTGAAATAGGCCAGTTATAAGCGGTGGGGAAGTACCAAATGTTCACGTCGTGACCTACACGCTTTTTAAGCAATTCTTTGTAACCGATGTAATAATCTTGACCGTTTTTAACGTCATACCCAAGCTCCTCGGCCCATTCGCTGTAGCGACCTGCCTGCGCGCCGTTTACGTATCCGTCTTCAAGCCTAACGTCAACGCCGTAGGAATCAAACGCAACGTCGGTTACGTATTTAAGCGCCTCGGTTGCAACCTTACCCATCTTTTCGGAAGGGGTATTAAGGTTGCCTTCAATTCCCGAAAACTCACCCGTTGCAAAAACGGGGAAGGTGCGAAGACCGAATTTTTTGTAGAACATCTCGGACTCAGCAAGGAAATCTTTGTTTGTTTGACCGTTCCAAATCGGCTCGTCCCAAATCATTCCCATTAAGTTGTCACGGTAACCCATTTTTGTAATGGCGTTAACAACCATTTCAAGCTGGTCGCTGTGGAATTTAAGCGACTCTTCAAGAGTGTAAATCTCACTGTCGGAATTGAACTTGTCCATCGCGAGCCAAAATGTGTAGCCGTGCTTTGCAATAATTTCAATTTCCTTTAAAAGATAACCCTTTCCTAAGTCATTTACGTTAAGAAAATAGGTGTTAAAATAACCTGCTTCAACGTTTTCACGAAACTCTCGCTCGCGGCTTTCAAAATCGGTGCCGTAGCTGTCGCACCAAGACATTGACATATGATAAATGCCTATCTTAAGCCCGTCGCGGTTGGCCTTAACCGACTGACTTTGAGTAGAAGAAGAGGTTTCTTCCTCGCTCTCCTCGTCCTCTTTTACGGTAGAGGTGGTGCTAACCTTTGACGACTCCTTTTTGCTCTCGGTGTCGCTTTGCGCTACTGAGCTGTCGTCCGCCTCTTCCTTAGAAGCTATCGCACTGCTACTGCTCGGGCCTTGGGTATTCGGCTTGCAGCCTATCACAGTAGGCAAAAGCATAAAAGCTACAAGAACTAACGCAATAATACTTCTTTTCATATTAAGTCCCTCACTATAGTCCTAAATCAACGGTTTTTGCCTTAATGGAATCAAATTTTGCACGGGTTTTTCTAAGTAAATCACAGTATTTTGTCCACTTAGCAAATTCAGGATAACGTGCCCACTCGCCTTTTTCGTTCTTAATATCACAATGCTGAGCAAAAGCAACGGTTTTGTGGGTGCTGTGACGGTAATAGGTGTATAGCGCAAGTCCGCCTTGATACTTTTCTTTTAAAAGATTTGCGGCCATAAATTCGAGGTGTGCCATACAAAATTCCTCGTCAGCCTTTTTGCCGTTTAACGTATTCCATTCAAACGTGGTGGGGAAGTACCAAATGTTCACGTCGTGTCCAACGCGTTTTTTAAGTAATTCTTTATAGCCGATGTAATAATCCCTACCGCTTGTAACGGTGGTGCCGAGCGCCTGCGCCCAAGCCGAGTACCTGTTCATTTGTGAGCCGTAGCGGTACTGATCCTCAAGCCTAACATCAACGTCGTATACGTCGTAGCCTACGTCGGTCACGTATTTTAAGGCCTCGGTCGCAACGCTGCCAAACTTTACAGGGTCCGCGTTAAAGTTGCCTTCCTTTGCAAACTCATCAAGAGCAAAAACAGGGAAGGTGCGAAGACCGAATTTCTTGTAATAAAGCTCGGACTGTGTAAGGAAGTCTTTGTTTTCTTGCCCGTTCCAAATAGGCTCGTCCCAAGTCATTCCGAGTAAGCTGTCGCGGTAACCTGCCGCAGTGATGGCATCAATAACCCTTTTGAGCGCGGCTTCATGGGCTTCAAGGCTTTCTTTGTAGCCGAGTAGCTTGTTGTCGGAGTGATAACGCCACATAGCAAGCCAAAAAGTGCCGCCGTGCTCGACAATTATTTCAATTTCTTTCATAAGAAAACCGCTGTCAAAATCCTGCGCGGAAAGAAAATATGTATTAAAATAGTCCTGCTCTACCACCTCGCGAAACTCTCGCTCGCGATCCTCAAAGCTTGTGCCGTAGCTGTCGCAATATTTCATTGATAGGTGATACATACCGATTTTAACGCCGTCTTTTGAAATCTTTACCGACTCGCTTTGAGTAGAAGAAGAGGTTTCTTCCTCAAAATCGCCGCCCTCGTCGTAATCGTAATCATAGTCGTCGTCATAGTTATTGTCGTTGTTTGTAGGACTGCCGGGACGCCAAAAATTAACGTCATAGGAAATGGTACTGTTAGTAGACGAATCTTTGTCCTTGTCGTCTTTTTTGTTTTCGCTTGAGGATTTGGACGAGTTATCGTTTGTGTCGGACTCTTGAGATGCGACTGTAGAACTGTTTTCCGCATCACTCGGCTTTTGCTCCTTGCAGCCCATCGCAACGGGGAGCAGCAAACAAATTGCTAAAACTAATGCAAGTACACGTTTTCTCATTTTTTAAAAGTCCTTTCGGCAGTATGTTATACACTCACATTATACACGATGCCCCAAAATTTGTAAATGAAAAAATTAAATAAGTGAAAAATCCTTAAAATCAATGAGATTGTTTATGGCAAGCAAATTTTGCGTGTTTCTCCTGTCAAGACTCCAATAAAGCGCACCCTTGAGATTATATTTTTGCATCAGCCTCAGCCGCGCGGAAATTGAGCGCACGTCCTCAAACCACACTTCGTGACGCGTGCCGTTTTTTTCGGTGTACCTAAAATACGGCGCCTGCGCGCTCTCGTCGTAGAGTATCTCACTGCCGTATCGCGATGCGAGCGCGAAAGCCTCGGCAGTTGAAAGCGAATTTGCACGCGACTTGCCTTTTGTGTACGGCAAAATAAAATCGTAGCCGTAGTTTGAAATTCCCAAAAAAAGCTCTTGAGAGGGAATTTGCGAAACGGCAAATTCTATAACCCTCTCAACTTCGGGCAGGGGAGAAACGGCAAGCGGCGGACCGTAGGTGTAGCCCCATTCGTAAGTCATTAAAAGCAGGGCATTTGCCGCTTCGCCAAGTAGGGCATAGTCGTGTCCCTCGTACAGCACTCCGCGTTGATTTACGCTCGTTTTGGGCGCAAGCGCCGTCATAACCCCGTACCCCTCGGCATTGAGTCGGGTTTTAAACTCATTAACAAACTGCGCGTAAATAACCGAGTTTTCAAGCCCCAAAAACTCAAAATCAATGTCAAGCGCACGGTAACCCTTTTCCCTCATGTTTGCAAGCACGTTTTGATAAAGCTGCTGACGTGCGGTGTCATTTAAAAATATGCCCTTTGCAAGCTCGGTTGAAAAATTGTCGTTTTCGGTAAGGGTAGAAAGATGCATAACGGGAACGGACGCGTAGGCGGAATTTATTGAAAGCAGCTCGCTGTCATTAAGCTCAACCAAACTGCCGTCGGGCCTAAACCCGTAGGTAAACGGAATAAACGCGCTCATATAGGGGAGCGTGCGCCGAAGCAGCGTCTTGTCTATAAACGGATAGGCATAGCCGCCTGTTTCAAATGCGCCTAAAACGTCTCGCTCGACCTCTATGTAAAGCACCTGACCCGGAAAAATGTCGGACGAGCCGTTTAAAATGGGATTGTTTCTCCAAATTGAATAAACCGAAACGCCGTAAAGCTTTGCGATTTCTTCAAGACTTTGCCCCTCCGATACTGTATGTGCGGTTGTTGGAATAACAACCGCAAGGGGTTGACCTATCGGCAAAGTATTCTCGGGATTTACGTCGTTGTTAAAGGCCAAAATTTCGGCATCCACGCCGTACCGCGCCGCTATGGAAGAAATCGTTTCCCCCGCCGTAACTGTGTGTATTATCACTCTATCACCGCCTTATTTATAAGTGTATGAAAGAAAAAGTTTATAAATACGGGCGAAAGAGGGCAAAAAAAGCCTCCCTTGTAAAGGGAGGTGGATTTTTGCAAAGCAAAAAGACGGAGGGATTTTAGGGAAAAAGTGATAATTCAAATCCCTCAGTCAAAACCTTCGGTTTTGCCAGCTCCCTTTACAAGGGAGCCTTATTCAGTTATATATTTTAAATAATAAAAACTAATTTTTAAGACTTTGTAGCGGTGCGGGGATATGTCCGCCGCGGGAAATGAACTTAAGCGGCGAAGCCGTGCTGACGGGCATTACAGGACCTTCTCCGAGAAGTCCGCCAAACGAAAGCTTGTCGCCAACCGACTTGCCAATAGCAGGGATAAGACGTGCGGCGGTGGTTTTAAAGTTTGCCATACCGATAGCCGCTTCGTCGGCAATAATTGCCGAAATAACGTCGGCAGGTGTGTCACCGGGAATAACTATCATATCAAGACCAACCGAGCAAACTGCCGTCATAGCCTCAAGCTTTTC
>CAZDLQ010000029.1:3770-8229 GCA_964506315.1 uncultured Oscillospiraceae bacterium | reverse complement strand
GTATCGGTAATAATTCCCGCAACATTTCTAAGCCTCTCGGCGTTTGCTACCGAGCTACCGCCGAATTTTTGAACAATCAGTGCCATAGTTTATATCTCCATTGATAAATAATCAATTTAAAACCCTTAATGTATAATACACTTCTTCGCCGCTTTGTGCAAGTACTTTTGTTAAGTTTTCAAAATCTTCCTGCTTAATTTCGCTTGTGATAAACGCTACTTGGTCACCCAAGCTATCTACTAATACAGGCGCGCCGAAAAGGGAAGATAAGCGATTGAGTACGCTTTCGGTTTTCTTTGCTCTAATGTAGTATGAAAAACGTGTGTCCTTAATGTCAAGTACGCAGTTTTCATTTGTGTCGTGCCATAAAACAGGCTCACGAACACCTTCCATTCGCATACATTCCACAAGGTCGGAAACAACCGCGCTTGCTGTGGGAAGCTTTCCGGCACCGGGGCCGTAGAAGGAAGCTTCGCCAACCGCATCACCGTTTACAACAACACCGTTGAAAACGTCCGAAATATTAGAAAGCCTGCTCTTTGGATTAACAAGCATAGGCGAAACCAAAACCTCGTATTTGCCGCCGTCAACCGCTTTGAAGTAAGCAATAAGCTTAATCGTGTAACCGAGCTTGTCGGCCATTTCAACGTCGGCTGAGGTTATTGAACTGATACCGCTTGTGTAAACCTGCTCGGGATAAATATGCTTGCCCGAAGCAATTGAAGCCATAATGCAAATTTTACGGCAAGCGTCGTGTCCGTCAACGTCAGCCGAAGGATTACTTTCGGCATATCCAAGCTTTTGAGCAAGGGAGAGGGCGTCGTCAAAGGACATTTGCTCACGGAACATCTTGGTAAGAATAAAGTTTGTGGTTCCGTTCACTATGCCCGCAATTTGCGTGATATTATTTCCAACAAGACAGTATCTAAGCGGCCTGATAATAGGAATACCACCGCCAACGCTCGCCTCAAAAAGATATTTTACGTTGTGCTCTTGCGCAATCTTTAAAAGCTCAGCGCCCTTTGTTGCAACAAGCTCTTTGTTAGAGGTTACAACGCTTTTGCCTGCTTCAAGACAACGCCTTGTAAAGTCGTAAGCAGGATTAACGCCGCCGATTACCTCGGCAACTACGGTGACTTCGGGGTCACTTTCAATGATCTTAAAATCATTTATGAACTTTTCGTCAAATCCCGTACCCTTATGCTCAACTATATCGAGTATGTATTTGATTTCCACCGATTTGCCGAGTTTGCTTTCAATGCTTTTTCGAGCCTTGTCAAAAACCTCTACAACGCCCGAACCAACAACGCCATAACCCATAACGGCTATTTTGTGACTATTCATATATTCTTCTCCGTTTTCATAAAAATCTAAAAGTGAACAAGCTTGGCGTCAATAACGCCGTCAGCGTTTCTAATTAAATCAAGTGCGTGTGATACTTCCTCCAAAACACAATTGCTTCGTAGAGTGATGCACACGGGAGCAACACTGCTTATCGGCATGCTTTGATTTATTGTAAGAACGTTTGTGCCGGCGTTTCTAAGTATATCTAAAACGTTCGCAAGCACACCCGGCTTGTCGTTTAGATTTAAATACAGCGTTAACGCTCTTGACTGCTGGTCGTCGAATATTTCAACGCAATCCTTGTATCTGTAAAAGGTGCTTCTTGAAATGCCAACCATTTCACAAGCGTGAGAGGAATTTTTCGCAACATTTTTTGCAAGTAGCTCCTTGGCCTCAACAACCTTTAAAAAATACTCGGGAAGTACGCTTGAATCAACAAGAAGTAATTTTGCTTTGTCGGTCATCCGCTCACCTCCGTGTTTCTCGCAGTGACACAATTGTACCTCAAATTAAAACAAAATGCAATAGTAAAATCGTAATTTTTTTCAAAAAAACACAAAAAAATGAGTTTTTTTCACATCAAAAGAAAGAAGATGAGAAAAATATTAAATTTATCCCCGAAAACAAAAGAAAAAATTGGCTTTTTGCTCGTCTTTTGCATAGTTTTTATAGGCTTTAGGTTTGCAGGAAAAATAGTTTTGCCGTTCGTTGTGGCGTTTGTTTTGGCGCTTTTTGTAAGGAAAATTGCTGACAAGCTAAAAAGCTTTACAGGACTTAGCACAAGGGCAGGCGGCTTTGCCTGTCTTGTTTTGGTTTATCTTTTGTGTATGGCGGCTTTGTTTTTGGCCGCGCGCTTCTTAATCCGTGAGCTTGGAGATTTTATCGAGATTCTTCCAAATATTTATAACGAGAAAATACAACCTAAGTTAAATGAGATTTTTTTAAAGATTTCAAATATAAGCGAGCCAAATTCGGTCTTTTACGAGCTTTCAAAACAAATTTTTAATAGCCTTGCGGATTTTGCAAAGAATATATCGGCAAAAGCCTTGCAACTTGTTGCAAATATAGTTTTAAGTCTTCCCGAAATTTTGTTTTCGGTGTTCGTTTGCGTTCTCGCATCATTTTTCATTTGCTTTGATTATCAAAAGCTTAAAGAATATTTTTTATCAAGGCTTACTCCAAAAACGGTAGTGAGAATCGAAAATATAAAAAGAATAATAAAAAATACCGTGCTTAAAATGCTTTGGTGCACGGGTCTTTTGTTTGCCGTGACCTTTGCACAGCTTTTTATTGGCCTTAAACTATTTAACGTTAAGCACGCTTTTGTGCTTTCTTTTGTAATCGCCCTCACCGACGCGCTTCCTATGCTTGGCGTGGGAACGGTGCTTGTGCCTTGGTCGGCCGCCTGTTTCGCTATGGGAAACCTTCCGCTTGGCGTGGGACTTGCTGCTTTGTTTTTAATTATAACGGTTGTAAGAAATATTTTAGAGCCTAAAATTATCGGCAAGAAAATGGGAATACATCCGCTCGTTTCGCTGGCAGTAATGTATATAGGAATTTGCATCGGCGGAATTTTAACGGCAATACTGCTGCTGTTTTTAATTGTAATAATGAAATATTTAAACAACGAAAATGGGTTTATATAGTTGGATTGGAGAGCAGGAACTTGAGCGACAAAATGGCTCAAGAGAACATTGACAAAAAACGTAAGGTTGCTGACGGTAAGAACTCTTCCGAAACAGGAAAGGTTTTCTTTGATGGCGATAAGCTCTCTTTGAATGAGATTAAAAGGGAGTCGCTTAAGGGACTCAAAATTCTTGCGCGGGTTCTTAAGAAGGATTTTCATATTTATGAGTCTTATAAGCTGAACGGTAAGCGAGTTTACAGGGATTATCGTGGTAGAGAAGTGTATGCTCCTAACGGCATCTTTCATAGCGACGGCCGCATTTATGTGGACCTTAATGCCGGAATAACAGCAAAAGGTTTAACGCTTCACACTCTATCACACGAACTCACGCATTTTATAAAAGAATGGTCTCCGCAAAAATACCGCGAGCTTGCAGGTTTTCTCATTAAGGAATATGAGCAAAGCGGGGCTGATGTAAATGCTATAGTCCTTGCTAAACAAAAAAGACTCAGTATACTGCGAAAGCAAGCAGTTTCCTACGATGAAGCGTTCCACGAGGTTGTTGCGGATTCCTTTGTTAAAATGTTTGATGACGGAAAGATGTATCAAACAATAGAAAATCTCAAAAAAGTTGACAGGGGAATAGTTGAAAAAATAAAGGAGTTTTTTGGGAATATTGCAAGCAAGATAGCGCGTTTTCAAAAGAGCGCTGAAGCGGAATCTTTTGAGGGTAAATACATATCAGACATTGATGGCGCTATAGAGCGAATGAGAGAAGCTTTTGCGAAGGCGCTTGTTGATGCAAGCTCAAATTACAACAACTCTACTAATACTCAACAAAAAAACACCACCGAAGAAGGTGGTGTAAGGCTTTCTGAAAGAGATTATCCGATTGACCCAAAAATTGCGAGCATAGTAAATTCTTCTATTGCTACAAAAAAAGATAATATGCATACACTGAGTGCGATTACGCAAGAGCAGAACAATGCTATAAACAGGCTTGTAAATCAAACGGGAAATGATTTATACCGAGGTAAATACACTGGGGGAAATCATAGCTTCTCTGACACTATGGTTAAACACGCCTTAAAAGAACATGGTGACTTTTTAAGAGAGGGATTAAGAGCGCAATTGCCAATAACAGAGAATGATATTGCAAGACATCTATCTGCTATAAAAGACAATAAGCAACCAAGTAACATTGCTCCCACAAGAACAAGGCAGGGAAATCCTTCGATAGTGACTGCTTATGAAATAAATGGCTATACATTGTTTGCTGAGGAAATAACAAAATCACCCGGCAATAATCTACCGAGTGATTTAGTAGGCCATACAATGTATAAAGCACCTACCTTGTCAACGGCGGCTGCGCTTGCAACAAGTGCAAGAGCCCTACCGAAAAGGCAAAGTATGGTGCTTTGTGAATATAATACCTCAAATAGTGATAATTTGTCAAGAGGGGAATTTATTGCAGATAAAAATGGAGAC
>CAZDLQ010000029.1:0-3760 GCA_964506315.1 uncultured Oscillospiraceae bacterium | reverse complement strand
ATAAGTTAAACTTTACTGATTCCTCAAAGAATATAGATGAAGGCTATGTTAGGTGCAAAAAACCATATTACATAACTCAAAATAATAGAGTGTTTAGCAATTCGGAAACGGATGTCGCTTCAAGACTAAATGAGTTAAAAAAAGAAGGATATGACTGTTTCGTATTTGACTACAAGCCTGGTGACAACTATATGGTTGCGGTATTCAATAAAGAACAAATTATAGAAGATAAGCCAACGCGATTTAGTGACCGAGACTATTCGGCTGTATCTAATCGCTCACTTCTTGCTGATGCGCTCGAATCAGCTGTGCAGGACGATGTTGAAAGAAACAAGCTCGGCGAGTACAAGGCTAAAATTGAGGAGATGGACAAACAGTCCGAGAAGCTTAGCGAGCTTCGTCGCCAAATTAAAGAGCTTTCATTCAGTAAAGGCCCGAGAGATAAGGCGAAAATCCGCGCCCTGCAGGACGAGGCAATAAAGACTGCTAACCGTATTGACCTTTACGACAAGCAGCTTTTAAGACTCGAAGCGACCAAGCCGCTACAAAACGTTCTTGAGCGCGAAAAGCAAAAAGCTGTTAAGCGCCAAAAGGCCAAAGACGTCGAAATACTTAAAGAGTACAAGAGAACGTCTCTTGAGAAACTTGAGGAAACTCGCAAGCAGTACCAGGAATCTCGCAAACGAAACGTCGAGGGCAGGCTAACAAAAACTACTCTTTTTTCATAAAATATATTAAACGATAAATTATTGTTTAAAAGTGTGCAATGTTGGTAAAAATAACGTTGCAAGGCAAAATTGCCAAGTGGATTTAAACAAAATTTACGGAGAGTGAATATGTTGACTGTTAAAAGAGGAGAAATTTATTACGCGGATTTAAGTCCCGTAATTGGCTCGGAGCAAGGCGGAATAAGACCTGTGCTAATCGTTCAAAACGACGTTGGTAATAAATATAGCCCAACAGTAATCGCCGCCGCCATAACAAGCCAAAAGGAAAAGGCAAAGCTTCCGACACATATTGAAATTCAGTCGGTTGGTTGCGGTCTTTCCAAAGACTCGGTTGTGCTTTTGGAGCAAATAAGAACTATAGATAAAAAGCGCCTTAAAGAAAGAATGGGTATGCTTGATAATAGCTCAATGTATAAAATTGATAACGCCCTGTCGGTAAGCTTTGGGCTTTCACCTAATAATCCTACATAATATAAGTGGGATAACGAAACAGCACAAATTAGTTTGTGCTGTTTTTTGTTGAAAAAAGCAAAAGTATATGTTATACTAAAATAAGTATATACTTTTTGGAGGCATGGCATGGACTGGCTTGAAATAAAGATATTTACAACAACCGAGGGTATTGACCACGTGGGCGGTATGCTGCTTATGCTCGGCATAAACGGATATATGGTTGAGGATAAAAATGATTTTGAGGAATTTTTAAATCAAACTGAGCCGCATTGGGACTATGTTGATGAGTCGCTAAATTACCGTAAAACTGCCGAAACCGCGGTTATTTTTTACGTTACCGACGACGCTAACGGTAGAGAACAGCTCTCGCTCGTTCGCAGTGAACTTGAAAGAATAAAAGCCGCCGATGATTCAAACGCACTTGGCAGACTTGAAATAGAAATATCGGGGCTTCAGCAATGCGATTGGGAAAACGGCTGGAAAAAGTACTTTAAACCGTTCACCGTCGGACAAAACCTTATTATAATTCCGTCGTGGGAAAAGGTGCCCGAAGACAATGAAAGAGTGGTTTTGTCAATTGACCCGGGTATGAGCTTTGGAACAGGACAACATCATACAACAAAGCTTTGCATCGAGGCAATTGAAAGAAATATAAAAAAATCGGATAAGGTTTTGGATCTCGGCTGCGGAAGCGGAATTTTGTCAATTGCATCGCTACTGCTCGGCGCACAAAGCGCAGTCGGCGTGGATATAGATCCGCTTGCTGTGGACGTATCAAAGGAAAACGCCGCACAAAACGGCTTTTACGATGATAAATATAAAGCATTTTGCACTAACATTTTAGCGGACGAGCTTCCCGAGCAGGTAAACGGAAAGTACGATATAGTAGCGGCAAATATCGTTGCCGACGTGCTGATAGCGTTTGCGCCGGTATTTAAAAAGTATATGAATGAAAAAACACGCCTTATTTGTTCGGGTATAATTGAACATAGATTAGAGGATGTAAAAACTTCACTCAGGCAAAACGGATATAGCGTTTTGGGCGAATTTGAATCGTCCGAATGGTACTGCGTTGAGGCGGAGCTCGAAAAATAGAGGGTGAAATAATGAGTATGCAAAATACAATGCATAGAAACCATAAAAAGAAAAAACCAACACCGCTTTTTTGGGGTTTGGTTTGTGCTGTTGTACTTGTCCTGTGCATAGGCTTGATGGCGATATTAGGCGCATTTGGTGACGGAGAGGGTAACTCGTCGCTCACTCCTTCTTTAGAGGAAAGCTCAAACGTAGCCGCAATAGTAGAAACTTCCACCTCTTCCGAAACATCAACCTCAAGCGAGGAAAACTCCTCAAAAACCTCTTCAAAGACCTCGTCGAAGACATCATCCAAGACCGAGTCAAAGGCACCCGTTGTAACCTCAAACGTGTCCTCTAATTTTCAGGCCTACGTGCCGCAAAACGACTGGCGTCTTGTAGTTGCCAATAAACAATATCCGCTTCCCGAAAGCTATAAGATTAACGTAGCTTACGCTTCGGGTAACTATAGACTTGATTCACGAATTATTACCGAGTACAAGAAAATGATTTCGGATGCAAAACAAGCGGGCATTTCACTTCAAATCATTTCGGGCTTTAGAACTTATTCAGGCCAAACCACGCTTTTTAACAATAAGGTTAACCAGTATATAAATAAAGGCTACTCGCGCGACAAAGCAAAAGAGCTTGCGGCACAGTACGTAGCACCGCCGGGAACAAGTGAGCATTTAACTGGTCTTGCCGTTGACTTGATTTCACCCGATTGGTATAGCTATAACAGCAACCTAAACTCAAACTTTGAGAAAACGCCGCAGTTTGAGTGGCTGTATAACAACTGCGCAAAATACGGCTTCATATTGCGCTATCCCAAGGATAAGGAAGCCATTACAGGTTACTCTTACGAGCCGTGGCATTATCGTTACGTAGGCGTTGAGCACGCTAAAAAGATAATGGAGCAAAAAATTTGCCTTGAAGAATACGTAGCTAACTTAGGTTAGGAGATTTTTATGATAGAACTTACCGAGCGCGCGCAAAGATGCCTTCTTGTCGGTATTGACTGTGATGAGTATGATTGCGCCGCCTCTCTTGATGAACTTTTAATGCTTTGCGAAACCGCAGGCGGCGAGGTGATATCGGTAACCTCGCAAAAGCGTGACGCTCCCGATAAGGTGACCTGCGTCGGCACAGGTAAGCTTGAAGAAATCGCACTTTTTTGCACCGCTAACGATATAGACCTTGTTGTTTTTGACTTAGAGCTTTCGGCCGTTCAGCTTAAAAATATCACCGATGTGGTAGACTGTGCCGTAATTGATAGAACAATGCTTATTTTGGATATTTTCGCCAAAAGAGCAAGAACTGCTGAGGGTAAACTGCAGGTTGAATTGGCACAGCTAAAATATAGACTGCCGCACCTCTTGGGAAAAGGTAACGCTATGTCGCGTCTTGGCGGCGGTATCGGTACAAGAGGACCTGGTGAAAGCAAGCTTGACAGTGATAGACGCCATATTCATAGAAGAATAGACGCGCTTGAAAATGAAATTAAG
>CAZDLQ010000028.1:0-8332 GCA_964506315.1 uncultured Oscillospiraceae bacterium | reverse complement strand
GGGGTTCCATCTTCTGGTTTGGTGTCCAAAGTGAACACCTGCTGCAAGAAGTTGCTTCATTGAAACTACTGACATTTTGTTTACCTCCTAACAGTTTTTTAACCTCCGCTTTGGTCAGCTTAGTAGGGCAATCGCCGGGGCGACACCGTCCTACCAATCACAAAGCGTGTGTTTTACCGACCAATTATATCACAACAAATCTCTTTTGGCAAGTAGTTTGAATAAGTTTTTTTAACTTTTTTTAATAAAAATTGCATTTTTTTCACGGAATATAAAAGGTCGCATATCAAAAAATAAATTAGGAGGTGAAAAAATGACCGAAAAAGATAAAAATACCCGAAAACTTGCCGACTGGCTAAAGTGGTCGGCAGGCCAAATGAAAAAAATCGCCGACCAAACAAACGACCCGATTCTTAAGGTAAAATATGAGAAAATCGCTGGAATAAACAGACAGTTTGTAGATAAATGCGGCGCTGTAAATCAAAACAAGGGCGATAGAGGTGTTAGACGCGAAATTGATATTTTAAAAACGGCATACTTTTGTCAGCAGGCGGTTTACCTGCGCTTTTGCACCTGCTCGGTAGAAGAAAACTCACCGCTTGTCGATGAGGCTTTGGACGTGCAAAAAACTATAATAAGGGAGCTTTTTACCGAAATAGAAAAACGCGACGCGGTGCTTTAAAATTTTTTTGTTAATCCAAAAAATAAATTCCTCTTGATTATTTTGGATTATTATATTATAATAAAATCGTGTCATTATGTAATTTTGATTTTTTTCGATAGATATAACATAAAAAAACAGGGAGAGTGCTGTTTTGGAAAAGTATGTAATTCGCGGCGGTACGCCGCTTAAAGGAGAGGTAACGGTAGGCGGCGCAAAAAATGCGGCTGTCGCTATTCTTGCGGCTACTGTTCTTGCCGAGGGCGTTTGCACTATTGAAAACGTTCCCGATATAAGAGACGTTTTTACAACACTTAAAATTTTAACCGAGCTTGGTGCAAGCGTTCGCTATATCAATAAAACAACCGTTGAAATTGATACAACACATTTAAATACAACCACGATACCTTATGAGCTTACCTGCAATATGCGCGCGTCGTATTATTTTTGGGGTACACTGCTTGCAAGATACGGCGATGCAACCGTTTCAATGCCCGGCGGCTGTGACTTTGGCGTGCGTCCCGTTGACCAGCATATTAGGGGCTTTGAGGCGCTTAACGCGGCCGTTGAGCTTGACGAAGGTATGCTTAGAGTTTCTTCCGATAACCTTGTCGGCAATCAGGTGTATTTTGACAAAGTTTCGGTTGGCGCTACTATGAACGTTATGCTCGCTGCTACTCGCGCAAAGGGCGTAACAATAATGGAAAACGTTGCTAAGGAACCGCATATTGTTGACCTTGCAAACTTTTTAAACTCAATGGGCGCTAACATAATGGGCGCAGGTACTGACGTTATTAAAATTCACGGCGTGTCTGAAATGCACGGCACTGACTATGCCATAATTCCCGATCAAATTGAGGCAGGAACCTATATGGTTGCCGCCGCTGCAACGGGTGGTGACGTACTTGTTAAAAACGTTATTCCTAAACATATGAATCCCATCACCGCAAAGCTTGAGGCTATGGGTGTAATCGTAGAGGAGTTTGATGAGGCTATTCGTATTTATGCCCCCAACAAGCTTACTAAAATCGATATTAAAACCCTTCCGTATCCCGGCTTCCCAACAGATATGCAGCCTCAAATGGTTGCCATCGCTTGTCTTGCTGAGGGTACAAGTACAGTTACCGAAGGCGTGTGGGATAACCGCTTTAGATATGTAAACGAGCTTCAAAAAATGGGCGCTGAAATTAAGGTTGACGGCAAAATGGCCGTTATTGAGGGCGTTGAAAAGTTTAAAGCAGCACCCGTAAAGGCGGTTGACCTTAGAGCAGGCGCGGCGGTTGTAATTGCCGCTTTGTGTGCCGACGGTGAAACCGAGGTTGAGGACATTCATCATATTGAACGCGGATATGAGGATTTCGAGTTGAAGCTTCGCGGCTTGGGTGCCGATTTTAAAAAGGTTGAAATTCCTGATTCGCAGGTCTCTGCCGCAATCTAAGATAAAAGACACAGGGCAAAGGCGGAAATCTTCCTCCTTTGCCTTTTCTATTGTAAAAGGAGAATATTATGGCAAGGGTTTTTACTCTTTCAAGCGGCAGTGACGGAAACTGCACCTTTGTCGGTGACGGCGAGTGCGCGGTTTTGGTGGATGTCGGAATAAGCTTTTCTAAAATCAAAAAAGCATTTGAAGAATATAATATCAACTGGGAAAATATTAAAGCCGTGCTTATAACTCACGAGCATACCGACCATATAAAAGGCCTTTTAACCTTTTGTAAGAAAACCGATATTCCCATTTTCGCTTCGCCTAAAACTGCGCAGTACATAATAATGCAGCACCCCGAGCTTGAGGGTAGAATTTGTGCGGTGGATATAGGGGAAGAAATGTCGGTCGATAAAATGTCGGTCGTAACCTTTAACGTTTCGCACGATTCACAAGAGGCGGTAGGGTATAGAATTACCACCGCGGATAATAGAGTTGTCGTTTACTCCACCGATACGGGCGTTGTAGATGATGAAATGCTTTGCTTTATAAAGGATGCCGACTTAAATATTATAGAAGCAAATTACGATGAGGGTATGCTGTCCTGCAACCCTGCCTATCCGTTTCTTTTAAAGCAAAGAATATCGGGAGAGTACGGCCACCTTTCAAATTCGCAGTGCGCTCAAACCGTTTTAACGCTTGCAAAGTGCGGCAGTAAAAGGTTTGTGCTGGCGCATTTAAGCCACCAAAACAATACGCCCGAGGTTGCTCTCTCGGCAGTTCGGGCAAAGCTTATAGAAAATAGCTTTGCCGAAAACGTTGACTTTGAAATTTGCGTAGCACCAAGACTTGAAAATTCAAGGATGTTGATTTTTTAATGGAAAGTAAAAAGCCTTTACAGCCAAATTGGCAGGATATAGGCGGTATGTTTGTTGCAATAAACCGCGAGCACCGCTTTGGAACCGATGCCGTACTGCTTGAGGATTTTGCCGCGGCCTTGAAAAAGGATATTGTGTGTGAAATCGGCACAGGCTGCGGAATTATACCCGTTTTAATGTGTAAAAACGACAGGGCACAAAAAATCTACGCGGTAGAAATTGAGCCTTCCGCCGCCGAGCTTGCAGGTTTGGCAGTAGAAAAAAACGCGCTTGAAAAGGTGGAAATTATTTGCGCCGACGCAAACGATCTAAAATATTTTGATAATAAAATCGGCGCAGGTAATTTAAGTTTAGTTGTTTGCAATCCGCCGTATTATAAGGAAAACAGCGGCGGCGATTATAAAAAGGCAGAGAGAGCGGCCGCAAGGGAAGAGTCAAAACTCGACATTGATGCCGTGTGCAAATTCGCCTCGCGCTTTTTAAAATTCGGCGGTAGATTTTGCGTGTGCTTTAAGCCTGAGCGCCTTTGCGATTTGTTTGTTGCAATGCGCCAAAACGATATAGAGCCCAAGAAAATACGCTTTGTTCAAAAAGAAATAAATACTGCGCCTTGGCTTTGCCTTGTGGAAGGCAAAAAGGGCGCAAAGCCGTTTTTAAAAACTGTTCCGCCGCTTGTAATGAACTCAAGTCAAGGAATGGCGGAAATACTTGAAATTTACGGCGAAATTAAAAATAAACAGGAGTAAAAAATGGCAGGTAAATTATACGTGGTCGGCACTCCGATAGGCAATCTTTCGGATATGAGCCCAAGAGCTATTGAAGTCTTGAAAACGGTTGATTTTGTGGCCGCCGAGGACACAAGAGTAACCCTAAAGCTTTTTAATCATTTTGGTATAAAAAACAGCCTTGTAAGCTACTATGAGCATAACCGCGCCGAAAAGGGCGAGTGGATAATTTCCAAAATTCTTGCAGGCGAAAACTGCGCCATAGTCACCGATGCGGGTATGCCCTGCATTTCCGATCCGGGCGAAGATTTGGTGGCGCTTTGCCGCCAACACGGCGTTAATACCGAGGTAGTACCCGGTCCAACCGCCGCAATGTCGGCTATTGCCGTTTCGGGCCTTCCCAGCGGTAGATTTTGCTTTGAAGGCTTTCTTTCAACTGCCAAGAAAAGCCGCTATGAGCATCTTGAGGAAATTAAAAACGAACAGCGCACAATGATTTTCTATGAAGCGCCGCATAAGCTTAAGAATACACTTGCCGACTTTTTAAAATATTTCGGCGAAGAGCGAAAAATTTCGCTTTGTAGAGAGCTTACTAAGCTGCACGAACAGGTGCTTTTAATGACACTTGCCGAGGCGGTGGAATACTATGAAATCAATGAGCCTCGCGGTGAATACGTGCTCGTTTTAGAGGGCGCGGCTCCCGAAATCAAAGAAATGTCAATCGACGAGTGTGTCGAGCTTATGCTTGAAATGACGCGCTCGGGAAAAAGCAAAAACGACGCCGCCAAGCTTGTCGCAAAGCAAAGCGGATTTAAAAAGAATGAGCTTTATAAAATTCTAATTGAAAAGAGTGCACAATAGGTGAAATTATTTAAAAGTATACTCGCTTGCGTTTGCGTGCTTTGTTTTGCTTGTCTTTGCTCCTGCGAGAGTGTTTTGCTAAATCAAACGGAAAACAGCTCGTTTTTTGCGCAGTCGGAAGACGGTATTACGTCCTCTCAAATAGAAAATGACGAGCAAACCGAAAGTCAAACCGTATCGGAAAGCCTGCAAAAGCCGCAAGGTCAAAGCGGCGGTACGTCAAGTAAAACGCAGGAAAACTCGGGCGTAACACAAAACCCGAGCGCCGCTTCAAGTAAACCCGAGACATCAAGCGGCCCGTCTTTAAGCTCGCAGCCCACCGCACAAACAAAGCCTGAGTCACAGCCGCAAACAAACAGTCCTGTAAAAGCCGTTTCGGCCGACAAATATTTCGGCTGGACACAGCTTGAAAAAAAGGGAAGCGAGGCGGAGAAAAAGGCATATAAGCTTTTGGTTTCGGAAATTGGAAACTATAAAAGCACCGTTACCTTTAACTTCAACCTAACAAAATCGGAATTTGAAGATGCCTACGCACTTTATAAGGAAGATTACCCCGAGCATTTTTGGAGAAGCGGGGAATATAAGATCACAACCGTTGGCAGTAAGGTAACACGTGTCGTGTTTGAAAATACGCTCTACGACGGCGACGTAAATAAAATTAAAGCCGCAAAAAGCAAAATTGACGCGGCGGTTGAAGAGATTTTGTCCCAAGTAAAGAGCACAATGTCCGACTATGAAAAAGAGGTCGTCATTCACGACCATATTATAAACCGTACCAAATATGTAAACGGCGAAAATTCGCACAGTATCTTGGGCGTTTTTGTGGACGGTGAGGCCGTTTGCCAGGGTTATTCGCTCGCGTTTCAGTACGTTATGCGTCTTGCAGGCGTGCAGTGTATAACCGTTACAGGCAGGTTTAGCGGTCAGTCGCATATGTGGAATATGGTTGAGCTTGACGGCGAGTATTACCACGTTGACGTTACCGCGGACGACCCGATAGTAGATAATTGGGAAGACGTTATTGATTTTAATTACTTTAATCTTAACGATAAACAAATTAAGCTTGACCATACCATCAAAAATCCCGAATTTACTGTGCCTGCCGCAAACTCAAATAAATATGAGTTCTTTAAAAAAACAGGTCAGCTTTATAAGGAATTTAGTGTAAACAACTTTGCAAATTCAATAGTTTATTCCTATCAGCACGGCTATAAATACGCCTATATGTGTTTTGAGAACACCGATCTTTCAAAAGCCGCCGATTATATTAAGGATAACTACTACGCCATTATCGGTAGGGCAAATGAGCTCTTAGGCGCCAATAAAATAAAACGCGATACTAAAATTGACGTTATGTATGCTATGGAAAGAGGAATCCTTAATTTAAGAATAAATTATTAAATCTTGCGCACTTTTAATTAAATCTCTTGCTCTTTTCCTGCGAATGTGTTATACTGACTATCGACAAAATCCAAAATTTTAAAATGGAGTAAAAGTTATGGCAAAAAAACGCGACCTCAATGAAATTGATATAGTTTCAAGTGAGCTTGAAAAACTTAAAAAACAAACCGAGCAGTTTGACGAGGGCTCTCTTTATAAGCAAAAGCAAAGAAAAACCGTTATTGCACTTTGCGTGTCCTTTGGTGCAATACTTCTTGCTGTTATAATCGGCGTGTTTATTTACGTTGAAACTCTAAGCCCCGTAAGCTACGGTCCTAATGCTTCGGAATCGGAAAAAACTGCCGAAATGACCGAAAAACACGAAAGCCGCCTTAACGTAATTGATAAGAACGGCGCGTCCCATGAGGGCGTAAACTACGTCGGCTATTACGCTCGCTTTAATGATGAGGGTGACCTTGTGGTAGATGGATATTTCAGAAACTTCACAGGCCACGAAATTTACGATATAACAGGTAACATCACCATTGAAACAGTCAGCGGAGATAATATCGGCGGTGCGTATTTTGAGTTCCTTGAAGAAGACTTCGGTACACTCAAAAATGAGAAATCACGCCCCTGGAGACTTATTTTCGATAACGACTACGTAAACATTGAAATTACCGACCTCTCACAGTTTACAGTAACAACCGAGCTTGACTATTACTATAAATAAAAACAAAAAGGGATGATTTCTTAGTGAAATCATCCCTTTGAATGTTAAGACATAAATTTGGGGATAGAGTCAATGATATTTTGTGCGGTAGTTGCCATTTTGTGCGCGTTTTGTTTAAGACTCTTTTTGGTGTTTTTCATAAATCTCGCACTCGAAACGCCCGACATTTTGGCTGCACCCAACGCGCCGATTGTCATTCCTGCCACCGCACCGATTGCAATGCCCGTGGCAATGTTGTTTGAGCTTTTTTTACCCATTTTAAACATCTAAATTCTCCTTTCTTTTGTGTCTTTAAATATATCATTTCCCTAAATTTAATAAAAAAACAAAGAGGCGAAAAAATGTCTAAAATAAATATTGTTTTGGTTTCTCCGCAAATTCCGCAAAATACAGGAAACATCGCGCGCACCTGTGCCGTTACAGGCGCAAGGCTTCATTTAATAAGACCGATGGGCTTTACCGTTGACGATAAAAAGCTAAAGCACGCAGGTCTTGATTATTGGCACATGCTTGATATAACCTATTACGATAGCCTTGCCCAGTTTTTAGAGATACATAAAAACGATAGCGACCGCTTTTACTTTTTCAGCACAAAATCAAAGCAGGTTTACAGCGACGTTTCTTATCCCGACGACTGCTTTTTATTTTTCGGCAGGGAAGATAGAGGACTGCCCGAGGACCTGCTTCTTGCAAACCGTGAAAAATGCGTTAGAATGCCGATGATTTCGGAAGCAAGAAGCCTAAACCTATCCAACTCGGTAGCAATAGGAGTTTACGAGGTTTTAAGACAATGGGACTTTCCAAAGCTTCAAAATTTCGGTACACTTTTCGATTAATTGTAAAAAATGTATGTTTTGGGGCAAATTGTTAAAAATTTATCTTGAAAAATCATTCAATATGTTATAAAATAAAAGAGTTGTAAAAAGATTTATTTTGAAAGGATGTAAACACATGAACGCTCTCAATAAAAAGACAGTTGATGACATTAACGTCAAAGGCCAAAAGGTACTTGTTCGTTGTGATTTCAACGTTCCCCTTAAGAACGGTGTTATCACCGACGAAAACCGTATCAATGCGGCTCTTCCCACAATTAAGAAGCTTATCGCTGACGGCGGTAGAGTAATTCTTTGTTCACACCTCGGTAAACCCAAGGGCGAGCCTAAGCCCGAGCTTTCACTTGCTCCCGTAGCAAAGGCTCTTTCCGAGAAACTCGGTAAAGAAGTTGTTTTTGCCGCTGACGATAACGTTGTAGGCGAAAACGCAAAGGCTGCAGTTGCCGCTATGCAGGATGGCGACGTTGTTCTTTTAGAGAACACCCGTTACCGCGCTGAAGAAACCAAGAACGGCGAAGGCTTCTCGGCTGAGCTCGGCTCACTTGCTGATATATTTGTAAACGATGCATTCGGCACTGCTCACAGAGCACACTGCTCAACCGTTGGCGTTGTTTCTCACGTTAAAGAGGCTGTTGCTGGCTACCTTATCGGTAAAGAGCTCAAATACCTCGGCAACGCTGTTGAAACTCCCGTTCGTCCCTTCGTTTGTATCTTAGGCGGCGCAAAGGTTGACAGCAAGCTCCCCGTAATTGAAAATCTTCTCACCAAGGCCGATACTCTTATCATCGGCGGCGGTATGGCTTATACCTTCCTTGCTGCAAAGGGCTACGGCGTAGGT
>CAZDLQ010000027.1:0-8861 GCA_964506315.1 uncultured Oscillospiraceae bacterium | reverse complement strand
CTTGTAATAGTCGGCGTTGCATTTATGCTGTCCGAAAATATTAAAAATATAGTCGGCTTTGTTCAGCAGCAAAATGAGATTGTAGTTTACGTTGATGACGATATTACTCCCGAGGATGCCGCAACACTTGACCGTCAAATAAGGTCGATGGAAAACGTTTCTTCGGTTCAGTACACTTCAAAAGAACAGGCGTTTGATAATCAAAAACAGCTGCTTGGCGACCTTCTTACAGGCTACGAAAACGAGGATGTTTATCCCGCCTCATATAATATAAAGATCAAGGATTTGGAGTTTATCGAGGATAACGTTAAAACCCTTAAATCCTTAGGCGGCGTTTATAAGGTGGACGCACCTACCGACGTGGCCGAGGTTATGGTTGGCATCAATAACGGTATCGCTATTGCAGGAAGTGTAACCGTAATCGCACTTATCGTGGTTTCGCTTGTAATTATAATGAACACCATTAAAATCACCGTATTCAGCCGCCGTAGAGAAATAAATATAATGAAGCACGTCGGCGCAACAAACGGCTTTGTATGTATGCCGTTTCTTGTAGAGGGTATGATTTTGGGGGCTATATCGGCGGTACTTGCATTCTTTATAATGTGGTACCTCTATTCTCAAATTATTACCGCTATTCAAAAAGACCCCGTTTCGCTCATTAGCTCAATGACGGCATCGCTTATCCCGTTTGAGTCAGTTGGGCTTGTGCTTTTCTTAGTTTACCTTGTAATCGGTATTACGGTAGGCGGTATTGGCAGTATGCTCAGTACCCGTAAGCATCTTAAGGTTTAAATAAGGAGGGAATATATGCAAAAACACAAGGTTTCCCAAAAAATAACTTCGATTTTGCTTGTGCTTGTCGTGGTATTTTCCTCGCTGTATGTCTATCCCACATATAAGACTCAAGCGGCAACAACCATTTCGAGCTTGGAGGATAAATATAGCGAACTTGAAAAACAGTTAGCTCAGCTTAAAAAGGATATGGCAAGTACTCAGACTAAGAAAAATCAGCAGCTGCAATATAAAAAACAGCTTGACACAGAAATTTCACTTGTTGAGCAGCAAATAGATAATCTTAACACCCAAATTTCCGCTCTTAATACACAGCTCGAAGAAAACGAGGCTCTTTTAACTGATAAAGAGGATGAAATCAGCGAGAATGACGAGCTTTTTAAGGCAAGACTTCGCGCAATGTATATGATGGGCGACGCTTCAATTTGGGAGGTAATCTTCGGCTCAAAAAGCTTTTCCGAGTTTTTAACAAATGCCGAGTATATGAAGCGTATAGCTCAGGCGGATAACGAGCTTATGAATAAGCTCAATGAGGATAAGCAAAGTATTCTTAAAGCTAAAGAAGAGGTAGAAACCGCCAAAATTAAAATTGAGGCTAATAAAAAAACGATGGATTATAAAAAATCCTCGCTCTATTCCAAATACGAAGAAAGCCAAAATCTTATAAATTCACTTGTTCAGGATGAAAATACTTTTAAACAAGAGCAAATTAAAATCAATGAGGAAATGGAAAAGATCGACCAGGAAATCCGTGATATGCTCGCCGCGCAGGGCTCTACGGGTAGCTTTGACGGTAAAAACTTCCTTTGGCCCGTTCCCAATTACTCAACCATTACCTCGCGCTTTGGCTGGAGAACGCTTTACGGCAAGAAAAACTGGCACACCGGTGTTGACATTTCGGGATACCAAATTTTAGGTAAAAACATTGTTGCATCGCAGGCGGGAACAGTTATTAAGGCAGTTACGACATATGTTGCCAATAAAGGATACGGTAAATATGTTATGATTGACCACGGCGGCGGTTATACTACTATGTACGCACACTGCACAAGCCTTTCGGTTAAGGTTGGACAGGTCGTAAAACGCGGTGAGGTTATAGCGCAGGTCGGCTCAACGGGTAACTCGACGGGACCGCACCTTCACTTTGGTATTTATATAAACGGTAAAGAAGTCGACCCACTGCCGTACATCACCTAAGCTTGTAAGCTTAACGGCGGAAAGGATACACTATGAATAAAAAGATATCTGTAGGCGTAGCCATAACAATTATGGCAATGGTAGCGGCAGTTACCGTTGCAATTACTATGGTTTTTTCAACCTCGCTTTTCAATTCCAAGCTTGCCAATATAAACGAGCGTCAGGCAATTTACGAAAAAATCACCGAGATTAACGACATCGTAAGAAAAAATTATAATGGCGAAATAAACGAAATAGAGCTGCTTGACAGCATTTCGGAAGGCTTCTCCTTAGGAATAGGGGACGCTTATGCCGAGTACTATTCGGCACAGGAATACAGTGAGCTTAAGGACGATTTAAACGGCAATACTGTTGGTATCGGCGTAAGCTACGCTAAGGATACCGAGGGCTATGCAAGAGTGGTTTCGGTCTTTAAGGATTCGCCTGCCGAGGTTGGCGGAATAAAGAAGGGCGACCAAATCGTTAAGGTCGGGGACGTTGACGTGCTCACGCACTTTGATGAGGCTATGAATCTTATCAAGGGCGACGCAGGCACCTCGGTCATAATCACCTATCGTAGAGAGGGCGAGGACGCGCAAACCGAGCTTACCCGTAGAAAAATCCCCGTTCCCAGCGTAGAATATGAGATACTCGACAATAATATTGCATATATTAAAATCACCGAATTTAATTCGGGTACCGTACAGCAGTTTGACAGCGCTGTAAGCTCAGTTTTGGATAACGGCGCAGTCGGAATTATTTTTGACGTAAGAAATAACGGCGGCGGTACGGTTAAGTCGGTTTCGCAAATTTTGGATACCCTCGTTCCCGAGGGAACGGTTGTAACCTCAACTAATAAAGATGGCGAAACCAAGCCGCTTTATACCTCGGATAACGCTGAGGTAAACGTTCCAATGGCAGTTTTAACCAATAAAAACACCGCAAGCGCGGCTGAGCTTTTTGCCGCAGTGCTTCGCGATTTTAACAAGGCTAAGCTTGTCGGCTCGACCACCTACGGTAAGGGCGTTATGCAGGATATTTATCCGCTCTCCGACGGCTCGGCAATCAAAATTACCACCGCAATGTTTAATCCGCCCGTTTCGGAAAACTTTAACGGCGTCGGCCTAAAACCCGACTTTGTGGTTGATCTTTCCATCGAGCAGGAAAAACAGTGGTACGAGCTAAACAGCACAAACGATCCGCAGCTTATTAAGGCTATTTCGGTTGTAAAATCTTTAACTAAATAGTATTAAATTTATTAACATATAAAAAGGAGACCTCTTAAAATGAACACAAAAAAAGCGATGACACAAGAAGAAGTTAAGGAGTTAGAACTTCAGCTTGAAGAATTAAAAACTATAAAAAGAAAAGAAGTAGCCGAGAAAATTAAGGTTGCACGTTCCTTTGGCGACCTTTCCGAGAACAGTGAGTACGACGAGGCAAAGAATGAGCAGGCAATGGTTGAGGAGCAAATTCTTCAGCTTGAAACAATGCTCAAAAACGTTGAGCTTATCGACCGTGATGCTCTCTCGACCGAAACAGTTGAAATCGGTCTTCACATTAAGCTTCACGACAACAAATATGACGAAGACCTTTGCTATCAGCTCGTTGGCTCAAACGGCGCTGACCCCAGCAAAGGCAAAATTTCCGATGAGTCACCTCTCGGTAAAGCACTCAAGGGTAAAAAGGTTGGAGATACTGTCAGCGTAGAGGCTCCCGGCGGTCTTATCACCTTTAAAATTCTTGAAATCACAAAATAATTTGGGTGAAAGGAGTGTCCTTTTTGCCGGATATAGATAATAGATATGATATGTTAAGCGATAGAGCAAGGCAGGAAGAAATAAGGCTTAAAAAAATAAAACAAGGCCTTATTGCCGATACCGAAAACGAAGAGTATTTAAAGGAAAAGGAGCAGGCTGATGCTACTCCTATGTCCTTTAAAGAAAAGCTCTCAAATTTTTGGTATCATTACAAGTGGACAAGCCTTGTGGTCTTTATGATAGCGGTGGCGGTCTCGGTGTTTGTTATCCAGCTGCTTGGACGTACACAGTATGATACCACCGTAATCCTCGGTACATACGGTAGATACGTAAAGAGTGAAACTAATACGGGCAAGGATTCCTCGTATTACGTTTCGTATTCCGAAGAGGCGCTTGATAGCGTGTCAAACGAGCTAAAAAAATATATTCCCGATATAAACGACAACGGTGCAGTTGACGTCGGTATCTTTCAGGCAAAGTACTTGAAAGAGGGAATAGAGGGCGACACTACAGGCTATCAGTCGGCGCTTCAGTCGGCTGTAATGGCGCGAATTGCCGATGGCAGTGATTGCATATATATACTCGAAAAGGATATTTTGGATACTCTTTCCGAAAAGGGCGTTTTTGCGGATTTAAATGAAGCCTTTGGTCTTAGTATCAGCGAAAAGGTTTACGGTATACCCGTTTCGGATTTAGATATACTTCAAAATGAGGAGTTCTCAGATGCCCGTCAAAACCATTATATTGCCGTGCGCGTTTATAAAGAGGGAACCGATAAAGCGCTTTATGATGCACAGCTAAATGCCGTTAAGGAAATTTACTTAGAGTCGTTTGAAAAATAAAATACAAAAATAAAAACCCCTTTGGTAAAAACCAAAGGGGTTTAATTTATGAAATAATCAAGCCTTATTCAGCACTTTCTTCTTTCATTTTTGCAAAGCACTCACTGCAATATACAGGACGGTCTTCACGGGGTCTAAAAGGAACAGTTGCTTCCTGTCCACAGTTAGCACAAACTGCTGTGAACATCTCTCTTTCAGGTCTGGAAGCTGCCTTTCTTGCTGCGCGGCATTCTTTACATCTTTGGGGCTCATTAGTAAAGCCTTTCTCTGCATAGAATTCCTGCTCGCCTGCTGTGAATACGAACTCTGCGCCGCATTCTTTGCAAACTAAAGTCTTGTCTTCGTACATGATTTTTCCTCGCTTTTATTATTTTTTCTTTACCCGTGTAAAAACACGGGCATATATAACAAAGGAATCTCTTCCTATGCTTCGAGCCAAAAGAACAGATAATGTAAGGCCGACTTTAAATAATAAAAGCAAGTAGTACATAATTTGTTCGGGCAAGATATTTGTACTCGCGCAAATATCTATACTAAATTATAAGCGCTATTTCACTTTTTGTCAATATTTTTTTATAAAGTTAACAATTTTTGGTAAAAATGCACAAAAATAATGTTTTACAACTATGTCTTTTGCCTTGAATACAGGCGAAAAAGCGAGAAAAAGCGAGAATTTTAGGTAAAAATCACCAAAACCGCAAAAATACGGGACGAAAAGAGTAATAAACAAAAAGCCTCCCTTGTAAAGGGAGGTGGATTTTTGCGAAGCAAAAAGACGGAGGGATTGTAGGAATAATTAATAAGCAATATTAAATAAGCGGTATCAAATAATCCCTCAGTCACCTTCGGTGACAGCTCCCTTTACAAGGGAGCCATATTTATAATGTCAAAATATTATTTCAAAATAAGCTTTGCTACCTTATAAACGTCGCCGCAGCCGAGTGTAATTACAAGATCCTCGGGCTGTGCGTTTTCCTTTACGTACTCGGCAATTTCCTCAAAGGTTTGCAGCAGTATGCCGTTGTTTAGCTTCTCAAGCAAATGCTCGGACGAAATTCCAAAGGTGTTTATCTCGCGAGAGCCCATAATGGGTGTTAAAATCACCTTGTCGGCAAGTGACAGCACGCGCGCAAATTCATCGAGATGCATAGCCGTTCTTGAAAAGGTAAAGGGCTGGAAAATTGCCCAAACTCTATTAAAGCCAAGCGAAAGCGCGGCGTTGAGGGTTGCCTCAAGCTCGGCGGGGTGATGAGCGTAGTCGTCGGCAATTGTAGCGCCGTTATAAAGGCCAAGCACGTCAAAGCGGCGTGCGGCGCTTTTAAATTCGCCGAGTGCTTTTTTTGCATCCTCGAAGCTAACGCCCGTTTCCATAGCGGCACAAAGCGCCGCAAGGGCATTGTAAACGTTGTGCTTGCCGGGGGTGCTTATTGAAACATCACCAAGTAAGTTGTTGTGCTTGTAAACGCTAAAACGGGTTATAAGTGAATGTGTCCTGTGACAAATCTCGGAAGAAATATTATCGGCGCGGTAGTCACAGCCTGCCTGTAAGCCAAAGGTAACGTGCTCCTTCTCAAGACCGTTAACCGCCTTGATGGAATTTTCATCGTCACCGTTGAAAATAATCTTGTTAGTCGCCATATTTGCAAAGGTTCTAAACGACGAGATAAGATTATCAAGCGTTTTGAAATATTCCATGTGGTCACAGTCAATGTTAAGTATAACCGCAATATCGGGTGAAAGCTTTAAAAAGGTGTCAACGTACTCGCAGGCTTCGCAAACCATATTTTGACTGCTGCCAACACGACCGCTTCCGCCGATGAGCGCAAGCTTGCCGCCGATTACGGTTGTGGGATCAAAGCCTGAATACATATAAATTTGTGTAAGCATAGAGGACGCGGTGGTTTTGCCGTGCGTGCCGCAAATGCAAACCGCGTTTTCATACCAGCTTGTAACAATGCCGAGAAGTATCGAGCGCTCAATGCACTCGATGCCGTTTTCCCTTGCGGCAACAAGCTCGGGATTATCCTTCATAATAGCGGCGGAGTAAACGATAAGATCAGCGCCTCTTATGTTTTCGGCGCTGTGTCCTAAAAATACGGGAATACCCATACCCTCAACCGCCGAAAGCGTGTCACCCGTGTTGTTGTCCGAGCCGCTGATGTTATACCCTTTGGTATAGAGAATTTGCACAAGAGGATACATTCCGCTTCCGCCTATGCCGATAAAATGTATATGTCTTTTGCCGTTTAAAACGTTATAATCAATTGCCAAGAAATGTTCCTCCATTTCAGCAAATTTTGCTTCTTATTTTCTATCACTTACTATTATATTGCTTTTGCGCAAAAAAATAAACACTTTTTTTAAAATTTGAATAAAACTTTTTAAATTTAGCGATAATATAAGCGTAAAAACAAAAATTTTAGGCTTAAGGAGTTAATGGACATGAATGTAAGTCAAGTGAAAATCAGAAGGCTCTACGATGAAGGAAGAATGAAGGCACTTGTATCGGTGACTATTGACGTGGACTTCGCGGTGCACGATATCAAGGTAATTGAAGGGCCGCAAAGGGTGTTTGTGGCAATGCCAAGCCGCAAGGAAGACGGCGGAAGCTTTAGGGACGTTGTGCACCCCATCACGCGCGAGGCGAGAGATAGGCTCGAAAAGATTATTTTGGAGCATTACTATATGGCGCTTGACCAAAACGCCGAAAACGCTACTGCGCCGCAATAGCCTATTGACAAACGTTTTTTATAGTAGTATAATCGCAGTGTAATACAGTTAGGGGCGGAGTGAAATTCTCCACCGGCGGTGATGTGCCGTATGGCAACAAGTCCGCGAGCGTAAGGCAGGATACGGTGCGACTCCGTAACCGACGGTACAGTCCGGATATGATAACGGTATTTACTTGTGATTTTGCGCCCCGACTTTTTGTCGGGGCTTTTTATTTTGGAGGCGTTTTATGAAAAACTCAAAAATAAGAAAACTGTCGGTCGTTTCAATGCTGTGCGCGCTTGCGTTTTTGTGTACCTTTCTATTTAAATTTAAGGTATCGTTTTTAACCTTTGATTTTAAGGACGCGGTGCTTGCGGTAACCGCCTTTATGTACGGCCC
This sequence comes from uncultured Oscillospiraceae bacterium, assembly GCA_964506315.1. GTDB lineage: Bacteria > Bacillota > Clostridia > Oscillospirales > Ruminococcaceae > SIG578. Next base: position 1,177 of record CAZDLQ010000027.1, on the reverse strand, counting down.
GCTGTACGCGGTGGCATCGGCGGTTGTGGTCGCGTTTATTGAGTTTATCTCAATAAGCGAAACGGGTATCTACGGCTTTATTATGAACTCGCTCTCAAGCGTCGCTTTTGCGCTCATTTGCGGTCTTTTCTATAAATATAAGCGCACCCTGTCGGGCGCAGTTTTCGGCAGTATTTGCGCCGTTTTCGGTATGACCGCCGTGATGCTTGTTGCTAACACCTTTATAACTCCCTTTTATATGGGCGTCGAAAGAGCGCAGGTGGTGGCTATGATACCCACCCTGCTGCTACCGTTTAATCTTGCTAAAGGCATAGTTAACGCGGCGATTACAATGATAATCTACAAGCCGATTACTGCGGCACTTAAAAAGTCGGGGCTTTTGGCGGCCAGTGAAAAACAAACCGATAATAAGAAATTTATCATCGTTTCAAGCATCTCGCTTGTGGCACTTGTAGCGGTGGTGCTTTGTATAATATATTTGCTTAATGGAAACGTTATCTTTGGCAAAAATTAGTGGTTGACAAATTGCGACATAAGTATTAGAATATAAAAGCAAACAAAAATAGAATATCAGTCCTTATCAAGAGTGGTGGAGGGTACAGGCCCTGTGAAGCCCGGCAACCTGATTTTTCAAGGTGCCAAATCCTGCGGATGATCCGAAAGATGAGGTTTTATATACCGCTCGTCTTTTGGCGAGCGGTATTTTTTGTAAAAAAATGAGTTAATATAAAGGAGAAAACAATGAGAAAGAACTATTTATTCACATCGGAATCGGTAACCGAAGGCCATCCCGACAAAATTTGTGACCAAATTTCCGACGCGGTTTTAGACGCCATCTTGGCGCAGGATAAAACTGCAAGAGTTGCTTGTGAAACCACCACAACTACAGGTATGATTATGATTATGGGTGAGATCAGCACCTCGGCCAAGGTTGATATTGAAGCCATTGCCCGCAAAACCGTTGACGAAATCGGTTATAATAATATAGAATACGGCTTTGACTGCAATAGCTGTGAGGTTATCGTAAGACTTGATGAGCAGTCCTGCGATATTGCGCTCGGCGTTGATAACTCGCTTGAAATTAAAGAGGGTAACGACGACTTAAACGAGCAAAACGGCGCAGGCGACCAGGGTATGATGTTTGGCTACGCTTGTGACGAAACACCCGAGCTTATGC
>CAZDLQ010000026.1:0-9254 GCA_964506315.1 uncultured Oscillospiraceae bacterium | reverse complement strand
ATAGCTCATATTCTCAACAAGGCCGAGAACGGGAATGTTCATAAGCTTTGCCATATTGAGAGCCTTTTTAACTATCATAGAAACGAGATCTTGAGGAGATGCTACAACGATAATGCCGTCAACGGGAACCGACTGGAAAACGGTGAGGGGAACGTCGCCCGTTCCGGGAGGCATATCAACAAACATAAAGTCAACGTCATTCCAAACAACGTCGCTCCAAAACTGTTTTACTGTGCCTGCGATAACGGGACCTCTCCAAACAACAGGATCGGTTTCGTTTTGAACAAGAAGATTAAGCGACATAATCTCAATACCCGTTTTGCTCATTACGGGGAAAATGCCCATTTCGCTTCCCTGTGCTTTTTCTTTTATTCCAAACATTTTAGGAATCGAGGGGCCTGTAATATCGGCATCCATAATAGCGGTTTTATAACCTGCTCTTTGAGAGAGCACCGACATAAGACCGGTTACGAGCGATTTACCCACGCCGCCCTTACCGCTTACGATTCCTATAACCTTTTTAACCTTGCTCATTTGATTAAGCGGAGCAAGAAGACTTTCCTGCTGACGACTCGCGCAGTTTGCACCGCAGCTTTCGCAGTTGTGTGTACATTCGCTCATTTTATATCCTCCTTAAAGTAAAAACAAAGACACATATATTATATTCCCCTTAAAAGTTAATGTCAACCGAAAGCAAGGCGCAATTTTATGCATTTTTATCATATAATAATAACGTATTAAAGACTTTTTTCAAATTGTAAACAGTTAAAATCGGTTGCGAATGGCGGTGTTATGCGGTTTTTCGGTATACGCAACCGAGAGTTGCGAATTTTTGGGTAATTTTAATTGCTTGACGGTGGCAGTTTTTAAGTTTACAATGAGAGTTAAGGAGGAGATTATTATGACAATCGGACAAAAAATTTCTATGCTCCGTGCGAGCATTAAGCTTTCACAAGAACAGCTTGCTGAAAAATTAGACGTTTCCAGACAATCCGTTTCCAAATGGGAAGCCGACAAATCTATTCCCGAAATAAATATCATTTTAAAGCTTTCGTCCTTATTTAACATCACACTTGACGATCTTTTAAGGGACGAGATTCCCCTGGCACCCACATACACCGAGCCGCTTTTCCAACCCAAAGAGGCTATCAACTACAATCTTAAATATTTCGGTACCGACGGTTTCAGAGGCGAGGCTAACACAGTTCTCACCGCTGACCACGCTTACAAAATCGGTAGATTTTTAGGCTGGTACTATTCTTCGCCCCTTTCGGGCAACCGTGAGCCTAACCACAAGACAAGAATTGTTGTGGGCAAGGATACCCGCCGTTCAAGCTATATGTTTGAGTATGCTATCGTTGCAGGTCTTACCGCTTCGGGCGCGGACGCTTATATGCTTCACGTTACAACAACGCCGAGCGTTTCCTACGTTGTTCGTCAGGACAACTTTGACTGCGGTATTATGATTTCGGCATCGCACAACCCCTACTACGACAACGGAATTAAGCTTATCAACTGCTACGGCGAAAAGATGGACGATAGAGTTCAGGCACTCGCTGAGAAATACATCGACGGCGATCTTTCCGACTTCAATATTGAGGGCGAGGATCTTCCTTATGCTATCCGCGAGAACGTTGGTAAAATTATCGACTATGCATCGGGTAGAAACAGGTACGTCGGTTATCTTATTTCGGTTGCCGCCAACTCATACAAGAAACTCAATATTGCGCTTGACTGTGCAAACGGTTCTTCTTGGATGATCGCTAAGTCGGTATTTGATGCGCTCGGCGCAAAGACCCACGTAATAAACGCAGCTCCCGACGGCACCAACATTAACTTTAACGCAGGCTCAACCCACATTGGCGGACTTAGAAAATACGTTCGCGATAATCACTGTGACGTTGGCTTTGCATTTGACGGTGACGCTGACCGTTGTATTGCAGTTGACGAGAACGGTGAGATTGTAAACGGCGACCATACCATTTATATTATCGCGCAAATGCTCCGCAAAAAAGGACTTCTTAAGAATAACAAGGTTGTTGCAACGGTTATGTCAAACATCGGCTTCTTTAAGGCGCTTGACGAGGCAGGCATTGACTACGTTCAAACCACTGTTGGTGACAAGTACGTTCACGAGGCTATGATTGAGGGCGACCTTTCAATCGGCGGTGAACAAAGCGGTCACACCATTATCCGCAAGTACGCTTCGACAGGTGACGGAATTTTGACCGCCATTATGCTTGCCGAGTGTATGGTTGAATACAAGAGCACGCTTTCCGCTCTTGCCGCACCCGTGCAAATGTTCCCGCAAATTGTTAAGAATGTTACAGTTAAAGACAAGACAGAAACCGTTTCTAACGAAAAGGTGCAGGCAGCAGTAGCAGAAGTTCGTGACGAGCTTGGCACAAGCGGTAGAATCCTTCTTCGTGAAAGCGGCACCGAGCCTGTTGTTCGCGTAATGGTTGAGGCCGAGAGCCAAAAGACCTGCGAGGCATTGGTTGACAAGGTTGTTGCGGTTATAAACGCTGAAGGTCTTGCAAAATAAATAGTAAATAAAAATGTAAGCGGTCGGCTTTTAGCCGACCGCTTTATTTTTTGGTACCTATTTTTTTGCTGCGTCTTTGAGCTTCTCGGCGATAGGGAGAAGTCTTTCGGCGGTTACCTTTAGAGCTTTTCTATCGTAGGTTACAAGGCCGTTGGTTTCGTCCTCAACGTCCGAAACCTGCGTATAAATTGATGCCGAAAGTCCTCTCTCGGCGGCAGGAATTACCTCGTTTTCGTAAAGCGAAACAAAGGCGTTTTCAAACTCCTCTTTAGTTTTAAACGAGCCGTAGCCGTAGGATTTTGTGAGGTTGAAAATATGTCCCTCTACCCTAAAGCTATAGCCGCCAAATTCCGACAGCACGGTTGGCTTTTTACTCGGCTTAAATTTAAAGCTTTTAAAATAAACGTGCTCACTTACAACGTCGCTGTCAGCGCCCTTAAACCAGCCCGATGCGGTATCTATAAACCTTGTGCTGTCAAGTGCTTTAAGTTTTTTATACATTTTGCCGCTTTCAAACTGTCCCCAGCCCTCGTTGAAAATTGTCCAGTAACAAATACAAGGGTGGTTTGAAAGTGCCGCAACTGTTTTTTCCATGTGCTCTACAAAAGCCGCGCGGCTTTTTTTATTCGGGTGCAGGAATTTATCATTAAGGCGCTTCATAAAGACGGTTGGCAGGGCGGTATCTCTTATAAAAGAATAGCCGCCGTTGTTGATAAAGTCCTGAAACACCACCATACCGAGCCTGTCGCAGTCGTAGTAAAACTGCTCGGGCTCTATTTTTATGTGCTTGCGCAGGGTGTTAAAGCCGAGCGCCTTCATATCCAAAATATCCTGCTCGTAGCATTTTAAAGAGGCAGGGGTGAAAATTCCGTCGCAAAAATAGCCTTGGTCCAAAAGGCCGTGGAAAAAGTAAGGCTTGCCGTTTAGGCAAAGCCTTGCCTTACCGTTTATTTCTTTTATCTCAAGGGTGCGCAGTGCAAAGTACGAGCGCACCTTATCGTTTTTTGTTTCTACTGTAAAGTAATATAAATACGGGTTTTTGGGACTCCAAAGCACAGGGTTTTCTATCTCTATCCTCGCCTTGCCGTCTACAAGCCTTGCCGTTATCTCGCCGCTTTCGGTGGTGACGGTGATGTGGCCGTTACTTACGCCTTCGGCGGTTATTTCGGCACAGTTTAGCCCTGTTTTTATGCTTAAAGCTTTTACGTAAATTTCGGGCACGCTTTCAAGCCAAACTGTTTGCCATATACCCGAAACGGGAGTGTACCACATTCCGCCGCGCTTATAGCACTGTTTGCCGTAAGGGAGAATTTTAGTGCTGAGCCTATCGCTAACGCGCAGGACAAGTGTGTTTTGCTCCTCTAAAAGCTCGGTTATATCAAAGCTAAAAGCATCGTAGCCGCCAATATGTGTGCCGACGCTACTGCCGTTTACAAAAGCCTCGCAAATACTGTCCACCGCGCCAAAGTGAAGGATAACCCTATCCTTTTTAAAGCCTTGCGGCAGGGTGAACTCTTTTTTATAGTAACGGTAGAGTTTTTCGTCAAAAACCTCGCCAATGCCCGAAAGCGCACTCTCGGGTGCGAAGGGTACGGTTATGGTTCTTGAAAACTCGTCGGGGACGGTTTCGCTTTCCGAAGGCTCAAATTCCCAGCTTCCGTTAAGGCTAAAAAAGCTATCTCTTACAAGCTGAGGACGGGGGTAAGCGTTTAGGTTTTCTATATTAAAGCTCTCGCCCTCGCGGCTTTTAAGGTTTGCAAACTTTTCCTGCATTTTACTTTGTCTCCTTTTTAGTAAGGCGGAAGATTACAAAAAGCGCTATCCACACAAAAAGTGATGCCACAAATGCCGCCGCAAATATATTTGCATTAGGCACGAAGGAAACCGTTCCGTCACCGCCCACGATGGTTTCGGCATTTTTAAGCACCTGTGCGCCGATAAACGGGCCTACTATGCCCGGAATAAGCACCTGAAAAACTATTCTAAGGCCTTGGAACATTCCTGCCTTGCCGACGGGGGTTTTATCCCTAAGGTACGCGCCGAACACAGCGGTTGAGGCAAGGTAGCCTATCATCATAAGAAGCGAGCCGACAAACACAAGTGCCTTACCTCTTACAAAGTACAGCACCGCAAAGCCGAGCATAAGTGTTAAAACGGTTGGGATAATTGCTTTTTTAAAGCCAAATTTATCGTATGCTTTTCCGTAAACCGCGGTAAATATTGACGCAAGGATAATTGCAGGCGCCATAACAAGCACGTAGTCGGACATCTTAAGCGATACCTCATAATAAATTATGAGATACGGCATAAAAATTTGAATAGCTATTGAGAAAATAGTGAACGCGATAAACGCTATGTAAAGCAGTTTATTTTCCGCTATTACCGACGGTCTAAAGCCGTAGATAATATTTTTAAAGCAGCTTTTGTTTTCCTCTTTTTTCTCGGCCTTATCTTCAATTAAGAAGATACCGAGCACGCCGATTATAAGCACCGCCGCGCCGATAATGAGGAATATTTTTACCCAGTCCTCGCTCTTTTCAAGGTCAAATGCCATAAATCCGCCAAACACAACGAGTATTGCCACAAGCGGCATCATAGCATTTATGCCCTCGGCAGCGCCTCTATTGGTGCTATCGGTGCTATCGGTGAGCCAAGCGTTAAAGCAGGCATCGTTTGCCGATGAGCCGAAAAAGGTCATAACGCAGTCCATAATAATAACAAGCGAAATGCCCACGGCGGCCGCCGAAACGCTACTTCCGAAAAGCGCGTTTATAACGTCCATACGGATTAGGGCAAACGAGCCGATGGAAAGGCCCCACAAAATATAGCCACCGCATATAAAAAGCTTGCGTTTGCCGATTTTGTCCGACAGTGCGCCTATTATTATTGTGGTAAGGGTGGCTGAAACGGCACTTGCCGCAACCATCGTGGAGATGGCGGCGGCAGATGCGTTGAACATTTTATAAATAAACACGTTAAAGTACATATTCTCGATAACCCAAGCAACCTGTCCCGTAAGGCTAAAGATTACGAGGGCCAAAAAGAAGCGTGTGCCTTTTTTGGTCTTATTCATTTTATCACCTATCGTATAATTTTATACACAAGCGGCTTGCGCTCGGCGTGGGTGTCACTTATAACAACTGCCGAAAGGTATCTATTTTCGGCATCGGCAAGCTTTGCTTTGTCCGAGGTGTAGAGTGTGCAAAGACTTTCGCCACACGCTACCTTATCGCCGACCTTTTTGTTTATTATAATGCCTGCGCTATGGTCAATTTCGTCGGTTTTGCTAACTCGACCTGCACCAAGCACTGCGGCGGCGTTGCCGATTTGCTCGGCGTTCATTTCAGTTACAAAGCCCGACTTTTGCGCCTTGACCTCTAAACTAAACAGCGCTTTCTTAAACAGGTCGGAGTTGTCAATTACGCTGACGTCACCGCCCTGCATTTCTATCCACTCGCGCATTTTTAAGAAGGCTTTGCCGCTCTTTACGGCGTCCTCGCACATTTTATAGGCGGCGTCAAAATCAATGCCGTTTAGCTTGCTTACAAGCTCGGCGGCAAGGGTCATAGAAACTTCGTAAAGGTCGCCCTGCTTTTCGCCCTTTAGCACCTCGATAGCCTCAATTACCTCTAAGCTATTGCCGACGTTACTGCCAAGCGGGCAGTCCATATCGGTTAAAACTGCCGAAACGTTCCTGCCGCAGCCTTTGCCGATATTAACCATTGAGGTTGCAAGCGTTTCAGCGTCCTCTAAGGTTTTCATAAACGCGCCGCTTCCAACCTTTACGTCCAAGACGATATTGTGCGAGCCTGCAGCGATTTTTTTACTCATAATGCTTGAGGTAATGAGCGGAATACTGTCAACCGTTGCGGTAACGTCACGAAGGGCGTAAAGCTTTTTATCGGCGGGTGCAAGGTTTCCGCTTTGACCGATTACCGAAATGCCGATTTTCTCAACCTGCTCAAAAAAGTCCTCGGCGGTTTGGGTGGTTTGATAGCCCGAGATGGACTCCAATTTATCAACCGTTCCTCCTGTGTGACCAAGTCCCCTACCCGACATTTTGGCAAGCTTGCCGCCAAGCGCGGCAACGGTAGGCGCAACGATTAAAGTGGTTTTGTCGCCCACGCCGCCCGTACTGTGCTTGTCACACGAAAGGTTTCCAAAACGCGAAAGGTCAACCATATCGCCCGATTTTGCCATTTCAAGCGTTAGGTTTACGGTTTCCTCGTCGGTCATTCCCTTAAAGTAGATTGCCATTGTGAGCGCCGAGGCCTGATAGTCAGGAATACTGCCGTCGGTGTAGCCCTTTACGAAAAAAGCGATTTCCTCGGGGGTAAGTGTGCCGCCGCCGCGCTTTTTCATAATGATGTCGTACATTCTCATTTTATTCACCCATTAAACTGTTTTTAGTAAACGAAAGCGGAAGAAGCTCGGATAGTGTGTAGGTGTCAAAGCCGTCCTCTTTTGCGAGCAAAATCTTAAAGTCAGCACCGCAAAACTCCGCTATGGTTTGCCTGCAAATTCCGCAAGGCGCGCAGGGCTCGCCTATCGGCGCATCCTTGTGTGCGCCTGCGATGGCAATAGCGACAAAGTCTTTTTCACCTTCGCTTATCGCCTTACTGATAGCCACACGCTCGGCGCAAATGCACACGCCGTAAGAAGCGTTTTCAACGTTACAGCCTGTGTAAACCTTGCCCGATGCGGTCAGCAGCGCCGCACCGACGCGAAAGTTAGAATATGGGCTATAGGAATTTTCTCTTGCTTTTATAGAAAGCTCTACAAGTTGTTTATCTATCATAACTCATCCTCATTTCAAAAGGATATTTTTAAGGCTTTCGCCTGCGCCGTCAAATTTTACATCTAACATATCGGCAACAGTTTCGCCGATGTCGGCAAAGGTGTCTCTCACGCCAAAGCTACCTGCCTGTATCTTTTTGCCGTAGACTATAAACGGGGTGTGTTCTCTTGTATGGTCGGTGCTATCGTCACCGGGGTCACAGCCGTGGTCGGCGGTTATCATTAAAACGTCGTCCTCGCGCATACCCTCTATAAAACTGCCGAGCCAAGCGTCAAACTCCGAGAGAGCGCTGGCGTAGCCGTCTATGTCCTGTCTATGCCCAAACTTCATATCAAAGTCAACGAGATTTGTAAAGCAAAGGCCGTTAAAGTCACGCTCTAAAAGCTCTTTTGTAATTTCCATTCCCTCGGCGTTACTATGGGTGGCAAGCTTTTCGGTAACGCCTTGTGCGGCAAAAATATCCGAAATCTTACCAACTGCAATAACATCCTTGCCTGCCTTTTTAATAGCGTCAAGCACAGTTTCGCTCGGGGGCAATAGCGAAAAATCGCGTCTTGCGGCGGTGCGCTCAAACGCGCCAACCTCGCCCTTAAAGGGACGGGCGATAACTCTACCCACCGCGTGCTCACCTTTAAGCAGTTCTCTTGCAATTTCGCAGTATTTATAAAGCTGCTCGTTAGAAACAACGTCCTCGTGAGCGGCGATTTGGAAAACGCTATCGGCCGAGGTGTAAACAATAAGACTACCCGTCTTTATATGCTCCTCGCCCCAGTCGCGCATTATATCGGTTCCCGAGCCGACGCCGTTGCAAATTACGCCGCGCCCGCATCTCTTTTCAAACTCCTCAATAAGCTCCTTGGGGAAGCCGTTTGGATAGGTGGGCATAGCCTTAGGAGAAACCACGCCCGCAATTTCCCAGTGGCCTATAGTGGTGTCCTTGCCCATTGATTTTTCGGTCATTTTAAACACTGCGGCGGTGGGGTTTTGCACAGCACCGAGATACGAAAGGCCGTCTATATTTGCAAGACCCATTTTTATAAGCTCGGGGCAGTTAAATTTACTTGATTTAGAAATTCTTTTCATTGTATCCGCGCCTGCGTCACCAAATAAGTGTGCGTCGGGTGCGGCGCCGATTCCTACCGAATCGAGCACAATTAAAAATACTCTTTTCAAGGCTTTCACCTCTCCTTATTAGCCGAGAATAGCGGCTGTTTCTAATGCCAATTTCATCATTTCGGTGAAGGAATTTTGTCTTTCCTCGGCGGTGGTAATCTCGCCTGTTACAAGGTTATCCGAAACGGTGCAAATTGCAAGCGCGTTCTTATTATATCTTGCGGCGTTCATATAAAGTGCGGCCGCTTCCATTTCAACTGCAAGCACGCCCATCTTGCCCCAAGTTTCAGTTGAAGGCAGGGTGCTTGTGGGGTCGTTATAGAAGGTATCGCTCGAAAGAATGTTTCCTACGTGGATATTAAGTCCCATTTTTTCAGCCACGTCGGTAGCGGTTTTAAGCATTTTGTAGCTGCAAACAGGCGAGAAGGTGCCGTCTAAGCCGAACTGATGCGCAAAGTTTGAGTTGGTGCAAGCGCCCATACCGAGTACAACGTCTCTAACGGGAATGTCGCCGCGAAGCGCACCTGCCGAGCCAACGCGGATAATATTTTCTACGCCGAAAAAGTTAAAAAGCTCGTGAGAATAAATGCCAATCGAGGGCATACCCATTCCGCTTGCCATAACCGAAACCTTTACGCCCTTATATGTGCCTGTATAGCCTTGAACACCGCGAACGTTATTTACTAAAACGGGGTTTTCAAGAAAGTTTTCAGCAATATATTTAGCGCGAAGGGGATCACCCGGCATAAGCACGGTTTTTCCAAAATCCTCAGGGGTTGCATTTATATGGGGTGTGGG
>CAZDLQ010000025.1:3487-9299 GCA_964506315.1 uncultured Oscillospiraceae bacterium | reverse complement strand
GGTTAAGACCTGTTTGTCCGCCTATTCCGGGCAAAATTGCGTCAGGTCTTTCAAAGCGAAGGATTTTTGCCATATATTCAAGGGTAAGCGGCTCCATATAAACCTTATCAGCAATTGTTGTATCGGTCATAATGGTTGCAGGGTTAGAGTTACAAAGCACAACCTCGTAGCCTTCCTCTTTGAGCGCAAGGCACGCCTGTGTACCTGCGTAGTCAAATTCGGCCGCTTGTCCAATAATAATTGGACCTGAGCCTATAATAAGAATTTTCTTTATATCAGTTCTTTTTGCCATAAATATGCCTCCCGAAGCTATTTTGAAGTACCATCATATACTATTTTACCATCACAAATTGTCATTAGACATTTTCCGAAGAGTTTTTCGCCATCAAAAACCGTTGCTTTGCCCATTGACACAAAGTCTTTGGAATTCACAACGTACTCAGCGTCCAAATCCCACACCGAAACGTCGGCGCCGAGCGGAATGTTAAATCGCTTACGCGGATTTATTGCCATAAGCTCTACAAGCTTATCAAGTGTTAAAATTTTTGTTTTAACAAGATATGTGTAAGACGCGGCAAAGGACGTTTCAAGCCCGACTATGCCAAAGGCGCTGTCTTTTAGTCCCTTTGCTTTTTCCTCGCTACTGTGCGGCGCGTGGTCGGTTGCTATCATATCAATCGTACCGTCGCAAATTCCTTCTATAAGCGCCTCTCTATCCTCTTTTGAACGAAGCGGCGGATTCATTTTAAATCTACCGTCCTCTTTCAAAAACGAGTCGTCCATTGCTAAATAGTGCGGTGCAGTTTCACAGGTCACGTCAAGCCCTTCTGTTTTGGCTTTCCTTATTAAATCCACGCCCTCTTTAGTCGAAATGTGGCAAACGTGATATGCACAGCCAATTTCACGCACAAGCCTTAAATCTCGCTCAATTTGCAGGTATTCACTCTCACTGCATATTCCTCTATGTCCGTGAGCCCTTGCATATTCACCGTCGTGAATATATCCCTTATTGACAAGTGAATTTACTTCACAGTGCGCCGCCAAAACCTTTCCAAGCTCTTTGGCCTTTTGCATTGCAGTTCTCATCATATCGTCGTCCTGAACGCCTCTACCATCGTCCGAAAAAGCGACCGCGTTTTGAGCAAGGCCCTGCATATCCGAAAGCATTTCTCCCTTTTGCCCCACAGTAATTGCGGCGTAAGGATAAACGTTTATTACAGCATCTTTCTCAATTATTTCGAGCTGTTTATTTAAGTTTTCCACACTATCGGGTACAGGATTTAAGTTGGGCATTGAGCAAACTGCCGTAAAACCGCCTGCCGCGGCGGCAAGTGTACCCGTACGAATGGTTTCCTTATAAGAAAAACCCGGCTCGCGAAAATGAACGTGCACATCGCAAAAACCGGGCAAAATGATTAGGCTATTTGATTGTGAGGGAAAAATAGAGTCAACAACACAAAGGCATTTTTCAAACGAATCAGCAGGCATCTTTTTCATTGCAGTTGATAATATTGCTTGACTCATTTTAATGACTCCTCCCACTTTAAAACAAAAAGTCTTACCGAAAAACCGATAAGACAAATAGATACAACACGGCCATAGAACACTATGCCAAGTTATATTACAAACCTTATCAGCCTCTCTGGACTGTTTTAAAGATTTAATTTAATTGATTTTACCACATATACAGTGTTTTGTCAATAAAATACTCCACATAATTTTGAAAATATTTTTAAATTTTTGCTATATAAACGCCGAAATCATCGTCGGTTTCGGGCAAACGCACATAAATCCTTTCCTCGTTTGAGGTTGGGATATTTTTACCTACGTAATCTCCCCTAATCGGAAGCTCTCTATGTCCTCTATCAACCAAAATTGCAAGCTGAATACAGGCCGGTCTACCAAGCGAGATAAGCGCGTCAATTGCGGCTCTAACAGTTCTACCCGTGAAAAGCACGTCATCAACAAGAATTATCTTTTTATCGGTAACCGAAAACGGAATATCGGTTGCTTGAATAACAGGGTCTACGTATTTTTGTGTAAGGTCATCTCTATAGAGCGTTATATCAAGCACGCCAAACGGAACGTCAACGTTTTCGATAGCTTTAATGTTTTGGCAAATTCGCTGTGCAAGTGGCACGCCTCTTCGGCGGATACCTATAACGCAAAGATTCTCGCATCCGTGATTTTTTTCGATAATTTCATTTGAAATTCGTTTTAACGCTCTTTCTACCGATTGCGAATCTAAAATTTGAGTTTTCTGCATAACAGTCCCTCCAAAATTTTTAAAAGCCTTATACCTCTTTACTGTTAACCGCCTCAATAATCGCTTTAGCGAGCTGATCGGGACAGGATGTTGATTTAAAGCCGCACTCTATTCCCTCAAGACGCATAACTGCCTCGCTTACGTTCATTCCTTCCACAAGTCTTGCAACGCCTTGAGTATTACCTGCGCAACCGCCGACAAACTCAACACTTTTTACAATATCTCCGTCAATCACTACGTTAATTTGTCTTGTGCAAACGCCCTTTGGTGTGTAAGAAATCTTTTTCATTTTAAATCTCCTTTATTTGTTACATCCCTTACAAACGGTGAAAAGCTTTTCTATACTATGGGGTTGTCCTGTTACCGATTTTCTAAATCCGAGCGGTAAAATATTTTTTGCGACCTCGTCGGGCACATCAAAATCATAGGTTGTGGCTCCAAGCTCCTCCGAGCCTGCAATTGCGCCTCTTACAACGCCGTCAAGAATATCGCTTGACGCTGCGGTTGCGAAAAGAATGACGGCAGTTTTTTCGCGCATTGTAAACACGCAAAAACCGCAAATATCTCTCTCAGCAAGTGCGGCGTAGCATACCTTCTCATCATCAAAAGCGATTTGTGCGCTATCACATAGTTCTCTTGTTATGTAGGTGGGTGTTTTTTTAATAATAAGCATTTTATCCTCCAAGCAGTATAAGACCGTGCAGTAATGCTACGGTCTTATATTCTCCTATTAACCATAATAATATTTGCAAGCGGTACCGAAACTGCAGGAATGGCATACGAAACGATAATTTGCATAACGTTCATTTCGGTTGTGTTAAGTGCGCGTTCGTAGCCTGCATAAATAAGCGTGCAGGTCAAAATTATAAACAGTCCCGAGGCAATACTCACGATGATGCTTGCCGTTCTCTTGTCGAATGCCAAAAGAAGTACTGAAACTAAAAATCCTATAGAAGCGACAATCATAAACACGCCGTAGGTATTAAAATGATTACGGCTTTCGCTCATTAAAAGGCCTGCTACCGCAGGAGACTCAAGAAGCCAGGACACAACTGTTATCAGCAAAAGATACCAGTAATCCTTATAACCGCGCTCGAAGCGTGCTTGTTTTTCTTTTTGAACTTGCTTTTCTTTTAACGATAATTTAGGCATTTTGTTCTCCTTTTATGTATTATCTTCCTTTTTTATTCCAAACAAAAATCTTAAAATTCCTTTTAAAAGCTTCGGACTCTTAACGACAACAATTTTCAAAGCATTTCCCCCCCATTTCTAATTTAGACTAAAGAAAATGCTATGAGCAAATAAGCAGGCGCGTGCCGAGTATTATAAACAAGACAGCTAACGCCACGCAAATGAATTTAAACGAGCAAAACGATAAAATTAGAATTGATATTCCCATGCCCAAGAGCACTCTACCCGTTTTGCATTTTCTTCTACCCATAGCCTTCCTCCGTAAATCCGTAAATTAAATAGATTTATCTATTTGTATTATACGCGGGAATGGCTTTTTTTGTTAATCAGTAATTTTTCTTAGGTCGAGTTTCCCAGTCTTTTATTTTTTCGGCCTCTAAATACATTGCGCAGTAGCTTTCATAACGGCTTTTTTCTATTTTTCCGTCCTCAACCGCTTTTTTTACACCGCAATCTCTCTCACCGATATGCTTACAGTCAAGAAAACGGCAGTCGTCCAAATAATCCGAAAAGTCGGGAAAACAATCCTGAACGTTTTCCTTACGAATAATATTACTGCTTTCAAAATCAATGCTTGAAAAGCCCGGTGTATCGGCAAGGTAACCGTTATTTTCAAGCGGAAAAAGCTCAACGTGGCGAGTCGTATGCCTGCCGCGCGAGAGCTTTAGAGAAACCTCGCCCGTTTTAAGCGAGAGCTCGGGAAACATTAAATTTATAAGCGTAGATTTGCCAACGCCCGAGTTGCCCGTAAAAACGCTAACCGCCGATGACAGCGACTTCTTTATTTCATCCGCGCCTTCGTTTGAAGCACTGCTGGTTTCATAAACCTTAAAGCCTGCGTTTTGATAGGTTTCACGCAGTTTTTGTGGGACTCCAAGGTCGGTTTTGCTTATTACGATTACAGGCTCGATATTGTTGTCAAGTGCAATTGCAATTAGCTTATCTATATTGAAGTAATTGGGCTCAGGAAGTGTTGTAGAGCACACAATATAAAGTCTATCAACGTTGCTGACCGCGGGGCGAACAAGAAGATTTTTTCGCGGCAGGATTTTATTTATTACACCCGTTTTTTTATCGGTATCATATTCAATTTCAACCAAATCACCGACTGTGGGGGTAACGTCCTTATTGCGAAAAAGACCTCTCGCCTTACATTCAATGATTCCGTTCGAGGTTTGAATATAGTAAAATCCGCCTATACCCTTTAAAATTCTTCCCTCAGTTTTCTCCATAAATTCCTCACAAAATCTTACAAAGCGGCGATAGAGTCCCTACCGCCGCCTTAAAATTTAAAACCGATTATTATTCCGCTACAGGATTTTCTTCACCAGCAATATCACTGCTTGTGCCCTCGATCTCGGCCCTTAAATCTTCGGTCTTATCGTCAATTAAGGTCTTTGACTGAGCGTCAAAATTGATATTATAGGTTTGATATGATTTATCGTCAATTCTTACAACAAGCTTGCTTGTACCTGTTCCGCTTAAGGTAACGGAAATTGAAGAAATGTCACGTGCATCTCTTGTTGTGTTAAGCACTGAAACACCGTCAAGTGTTGCGGTTACAGTGATTTGTCCGTTATAGAAATCAGGAATGGGAATGTCCATTTTATAGCTTGTTTTTTGCTTCTCGCCTGAGCTTACCTTAAGAGTTATAGTTGTACCCTGGTCAACCCAAGAATCTTCTTCAACGTCTTGATAAATTACAACACCTGCAGGTTTATCGGACGGAACCTTAGCCTCAACTACAACCAATTTCTTACCTTCAAGAAGTGTTTTAGCTTGATCAAAGCTCATATCAAGTACGTCGGGAACTTGAACCTTTTCAACCTTTTCAACCGAGTAGAAAATTTGAATAGTGGTTGAAAGCGGTGCTTCCTCACCTCTTGCAGGGAAGGTTCTTACTACAAGACCGTTTGCAACGGTTGAGCTTTCTTCTTGGATTTCAACCCAATTTTTAAAGCCTGCTTTTTTAAGCGCGTCAATGGCGGCACTAACCTCGTACTCTTTTACGTCGGGCACCTCAGCCTTTTTAGGTCCAAGACTTACCCAAACTTCCATATTGAAGTCCTTGGTTGACATACCTGCCTTATCTTCTTGTTTGAAGATAATTCCCTCTTCATACTCGTCGCTGTATTGGGTTTCGTAGCCTTCGAAATTAAAGTCCTTATACTTTTCAATAGCTTCGTTGATATGCATACCAACAACGTTGGGGATTTCTTGAGACTTTGTCGTTTTAAAAATACCCGATTGCGAGAAAAGCAAAACAATAAGGATTATAACCGCTACCACAACAGCCGCAACAACGCCAAGAAGAATCGGAATCATGGGTGATTTCTTTTCTCCCTCAGTGTTTTC
>CAZDLQ010000025.1:0-3477 GCA_964506315.1 uncultured Oscillospiraceae bacterium | reverse complement strand
ACGCTGGGTTCGGGCTTTTTAACAGGCTTTTTATCCGCAGGAACTGCACCAAAGTGGCGTGTGGGCATATCGTCGTTATTTAGATACTTATACGAGAACTGAATGCTGGGGTTTTTCTTAAACTCGTCGATATCGTGAAGCATTTCAGCCGCACTTTGATAACGCTGTTTAGTATCCTTTTGCATTGCCTTTAGAATAATTTCCTCAAAGCCCTCAGGGATAGTATCGTTAATCTCACGGGGACGCATAGGAGTTTTTGAAACCTGCATCATAGCAACCGATACTGCGGCATCAGCCTCAAACGGAAGTCTACCTGTAAGCATTTCAAAAAGCATTACGCCAACCGAATAAATATCGGTTTTATGGTCGGTAACGTCACCGCAGGCTTGTTCGGGACTAATATAGTGAACCGAGCCGATTACCTTGCCCGAAATGGTTTTTGTTTCAAATCTTGCAAAGCGGGCAATGCCGAAATCCATCACCTTAATTGTGCCGTCCATAAGCAGCATAATATTGTGAGGCTTAATATCTCTATGAACAATACCCTTATCGTGAGCGTGCTGAAGTGCTCTAAGAACCTGAACGATATAGTGAAGAACCTCTTTCCACTTAAGAACTCCCTCTCGCTCAATATATTCCTTGAGTGTAATGCCATCAATATATTCCATAACGATAGCGGGCACGTCGTCGTTATAAATTACGTCGTAAATTTTAACGATATTGGGATGTGACAAGCCTGCGATAGCCTTTGCTTCGTTTCTAAAACGGCGCAAAAACTCCTCGTTTTGAATATATTCATCCTTTAAAATTTTAATAGCTACGGTTATATCGTCAATTAAATCTCTTGCCTTATAAACGTTAGCCATTCCGCCGATTCCGATTTGTTCTTGAATCTCATAACGGCCTGCAAGTCTAACTCCGATATATTTATTCATTACATTCACTCCTATTTTTGCAAGGTAACTACTTTATTATAACGACGGTGATATTATCATTACCGCCTCTTGAAATCGCAAGGGAAACAAGTTTTTCGACCGAGTCAAAATCGTTGTCGTTTTCAACCGCCTCTAAAATCTCGTGGTCGTCAACCAAATTGGTAAGTCCGTCAGTACAAAGCAAAATTGCCTCGTTTTTACGGATTTTATAGGTTGTTATTTCGGGGGCAACATCTTCCTTTACGCCAACGGCCCGAGTAATCATATTCTTTTCGGGGTGTACCTTTGCTTCCTCTTCAGTAATTTGGCCAAGCTCAACAAGTTGCTGAACAACCGAATGGTCGTTTGTAAGCCTTGAAATCTTGCCGTCAACAATTGAGTATGCCCTACTATCGCCCACGTGAACGATACTCGCGGTATCCCCTACCACTATTGCGGCAACAAGGGTTGTTCCCATACCTGAGAGATCAGGCTGTTCACACGCAGTTTTATAAACCGAAGTGTTAGCAGTTTTGACCGCATCAAGCAAGAGGTTTTCAACCTGCTTTGTCTTTAAGCCGTCAAAATTTATATCCATACTATGTGAAAAGACCGCGGATACAGTGCTACTTGCAAAATAACCGCCGTTTGCTCCGCCCATGCCGTCGCAAACAACTGCCCAAATGGGAGTTGCGCCGTCGACCGACGTTGCAAAGCAGTCCTGATTAGACTCGCGGACGCTGCCTATATCGGTAAGTCCATATACTTTCACACCTATCCCTCCTTTTCGATAGTACATTCATTATATAATAATAACACTTATTAGCACCGTTTGTCAACAAATTATCTACTATCGGATTTCATTAAATTTCTTTTAAGCAATTATTTTGAGTCTTTTCTCAGCTGACCGCAGGCGGCATTTATATCCGCGCCAAGCCTTCTTCTCACTGTTGCAGTGATTTTATTGGCCTCAATAGCGGCTTTAAAGTCTTCTATACTCTTTTTCTCACTTTTTTCATAATCCGACTGCTCGATAGTATTAACGGGAATTAAATTTACGTGGCAAAGCATTCCCTTTAAAAGCCGACACAGGCTTTGAGCGTGCTGTACCGTATCGTTAACGCCTTTTACGAGAGTATACTCAAACGAGATGCGCCTTCCCGTCTTGTTAACATATCTATGGCAAGCGGCGATAAGCTCCTCAATAGGATATTTCTTATTTATAGGCATCATACTGCTGCGAAGCTCGTTTGTCGGCGCGTGCAGTGAAATGGAAAGCGTAATTTGCAGGTCAAGTTCGGCAAGCTTATCAATATTCGGCACGATTCCGCAGGTTGAAAGCGAAATATTTCTTTGACCGATATTAAGTCCGTTTGCATCCGATACCATTGAAAGAAATTTTACAACGTTATCAAAATTATCAAGCGGCTCGCCTATTCCCATCAAAACGATGTGCGAAATACGCTCGCCAATATCGGCTTGGGCCTTATAAATTTGCCCCAAAATTTCGCCTGCTGTAAGATCTCTTGCCTTACCTAATTTAGTTGATGCGCAAAATTTACAGCCCATAGCACAGCCTGCCTGAGTTGAAACGCAAATACTGTTACCGTACTTATAGCGCATTACAACTGTTTCTACCCTTTGACCGTCGGCAAATTCAAAAAGATATTTTACCGTACCGTCAATTTGAGATACAAGTTTTTTAGAAATTTGAGGAATTGAAATATAAAAGCTTTCTTTTAGCTTTTGGCGCAAACCCTTATCAAGATTTGTCATTTCATCAAAATTCGACACCAATTTTTTATGTAGCCATTCATAAATTTGCTTGGCGCGAAATTTGGCAAGCCCCATCTCGACACAAATATCGGTAAGCTCTATTAGACTTAATGAACTTATCTCAATCATTATGTATATCCTCTCACTTTTTTCTTATAGCGGAAACAAAAAATCCGTCACAGCCGTCAGTATCCGGCATAAACGTTTTGGTAAATTCTCCATTTTCCGCAAAGCTTAAGCCATACGGCTCAAAATCCGAGTGATTATTTAAAAATGCGTTTATAACATCCTCGTTTTCCCTTTTATTAAGCGTACAGGTTGAGTAAACAAGTATACCGCCGCTTGCAAGATAACGCGATGAGTTTTCAAGAATTTTCGTTTGAATTTCAAAAAGCGCGTTTTCATCTATCTTTTTAAGGCGAATTTCGGGCTTCTTAGAGATTACACCAAGTCCCGAACACGGCACGTCGCATAAAATTCTATCAAAAAGTCCAAAATCCTCGTTAAAAACCGTTGCATCTTGAACGGTAGGTTTAATATTGGCAAGGCCTAATTTTTTGGCGCCGCCCTCAATTAGACTTACTCTATTTTCACTAACATCGCAGGAAACAACCTCGGCGTTTTGTGACAAAAGCGAAAGCGTAAAACTTTTTGAGCCCGGTGCGGCGCAAACGTCCAAAATGCGTTTTGTGTTCTCTACCTCAAGCGCCGTGCAGCTATACTGACAAGACAGGTCCTGAAAATAAAACTCACCATTTAAAAACTCTTCACTTTTAGTAAGACCTGC
>CAZDLQ010000024.1:0-9574 GCA_964506315.1 uncultured Oscillospiraceae bacterium | reverse complement strand
CCTTCCTCTGACGAGGAAGGTGGCACGGCGTTAGCCGTGACGGAAGGAGAGAAAAGGTCGAAATACGAAAGAAACAACTATTTTCTCTCCCTCAGTCTTTTTGCTTCGCAAAAATCCAGTTCTCACTGCGGTTCGGTCACCTCGCGGTTCTAACAGCCCACTGGGCTGTTATTCATTGCCGCTCGGCCGCTTCGCTACCCTCGTTAGAGGAAGCCAAGGCGGGCGGATGATATCCGCCCCTACGTTATGCGATTTACGTTGGGTGTTTTCTTTACAAACAAAAAAATCTCGGAGCCGAATGGCTCCGAGATTTAATTTAAGCGTTAATATTAAACTGCCTTATCTTATTTAGCGTAGGTAAGATACTTCTTGTTTCTATCAACAACGCTTTGGTAAATTGCAACGAACTTGCTAAGGCCCTTCTTCTCAAGGTCATTAACGTCGGTTACCCAGTTTTGAAGTGAGTTTGTCTTAGATACGATGTAAGAAGCGATACGAGCACCAACAGTGGTACTTGAGAAGGTATCACCAAATGCTCTAAGCTTAACGATCTCAGATGAACTTAACATAAAGTTAGGAACACGGATCTTGGGATTCGACAAGAGTGCCTTATTATAGGTCTCATAAGACTCGTTGTAATAGTCACTGAAGGGCTTTTGAGCTGCGGAAACGGACTTTTCGAGAACGTTCTTTTCCATAGCATTAGTGCCGGGGATAGCCATACACCAGCCGATAGCTTCCTTCATACCTGCGTTGGTAACCTGACCCTTAGCGGTAAGCTGATAGTTGCCGTTAGAGAGCTGCTTGTAAAGGCCTGCCGAGGGAGCACCGTAGTTACCTACCATAATACCCTCATCAGTATAGAGGTAGTCAAAGTAACGGAGGAGTGCGGGAACGTTTGAACAAGCCTTAGTGATAATAACCTTACCACGATATGTAAGTCTATTGTAAGGCTGAACAGCGCCGGGGAGGCTTAATTCAGCATTCTTGAAGTTTGCTGTGGGATAAGGAATAGCAACATAATCCTCAAGAAGCTCAGCCGAGAAGTAATCGGAGCTGAGGTCCTTCCAAAGGAAGCAGCCTACCTTACCTGTCTTGATGTAGTTTTTCCAGCCTGTGTAGTTATCGGCAACACCTGTTGTGGTGATTTCGATATCGATAAGGCCGGGCTCATTTACGAGTGCATACCACCACTCGCAAGCTGCTTTTGCGTTTGCGGAGGTGAGTGCATAGAATACCTTGTAGTTGTTATCTACGTCAATGTATCCCGAGGAGCTTGCATAAGAGCCCCAGAAGGATGTGTAGAAGCTACGGTTATGAGCATAAAGCGCGAGAGGAATCTCGTCAGCTTGGTTATTACCGTTGGGGTCATAATCACGGAATGCTCTAAGAACCTCTAAGAACTCGTTAGTGGTTGTAGGAATCTCAAGGCCTAAGTTATCAAGCCAGGTCTTGTTGATGTTGAGGAAGTGGTCAGCACCGGTGGTCTCAACAGGGTCAGTTTTGTTAGGAAGTGTAACTACCTTACCGTCACCTGTAATGTTAAGAGCGCTTTGAACAGGATTCTCCGTAAACTCCTTGTTAATGTTGGGAGCGTATTTGGGAAGTAAATCCTTAACGTCTACGAAAGCACCCTCACGAGAGTACTTATCAATCTCAAAGTCACTGAAGCTGTTCCATGTAAATGCAAATGCATCAGGAAGGTCACCTGATTGGAGCGCAAGAGTTTTTCTCTCACGTCTGTCTGCCTCGGTAATAGGAACGGCCTTAATGTTAATGCCGGTCTTTTCCTTCAAATACGAGAACATACTCATTTTAGTAGGATCACCCATAGTAGCACTATACTGAGTCATAATCTCAAAAGTGATGGGCTTATTAACGATAGGCCAACCTGTTTCGTTAATGTCGAGCTCGGTTTTACCCGATGCTCTACTTGAAGTCTTGCTGGTGGTTCCGCTAACGGTATCGTCGCCGGTGCTATCTCCTGTACCGTCTTGAGTGCCGCCGTCAGTATTACCGTTACCCTCAGTACCTGCAACCTCGCTTTGAGTCATGACAGAAGAATTGTCATTGACAGGCTTTTTATCACAGCCCGCGAAGATTGAAAGAGTGAGAATTGAAACCAGCACAAGCGCAATAATTCTAAGCTTTTTGCTCATACTTATTCTCCTTTTCTTGCAAAAAATTGCCTTTTTACATAATAGGCTTTTGCGCGCTTCGGTTACTTTTAAAAAGCACCGCGCAACGCTACCTATTGATACTGTTATTATACTTTTTTTAGCGCAATAAGTCAATAGTTTTGACTTGTTTTTACTTTGTTTAAATCAAACAAAGCTTGCAACCGTTTTTTGTTGAAATTGACGAAAGGCTGTTTTGTTTCTTTTTTTGTGTCTCCCTGTGTTTTTATTTTACATTTTTGCAAAATTGCAAGAACGCAGCGTTTTACATTTACGTTTTTAGGACCGTCCGGGAGACCGGTCCCTACAGTTTAAATTTACGTGCAGTAGGATTTGTAGAGGACGGCGCTCGCCGACATTCCGTTTTTCTCTCCCTCAGTCAAAACCTGCGGTTTTGCCAGCTCTCGCTGCGGCTCGGTCACCTCGCGGTTCTGACAGTCCACCGGACTGTCATTCATTGCCGCTCGGCCGCTTCACTACCCTCGTCAGAGGGAGCCGAGCGGGCGGATGGTATCCGCCCCTACATTGTTTAAATTTACGTGCAGCAGGATTTGTAGAGGACGGCGCTCGCCGACGTTCCGTTTTTCTCTCCCTCAGTCAAAACCTGCGGTTTTGCCAGCTCTCGCTGCGGCTCGGTCACCTCGCGGTTCTGACAGTCCACCGGACTGTCATTCATTGCCGCTCGGCCGCTTCACTACCCTCGTCAGAGGGAGCCGAGCGGGCGGATGGTATCCGCCCCTACATTGTTTAAATTTACATAACAAAAAAACTGCGAGGCGGTGCCTCGCAGTTTAATTTTAGTTTTGTACTTTAAGTCAGCTTACAAGCCAAGGTCAACGAGATTAGACTTAATGGAACTAAACTTCACGTTGTACTCTTGGAGAAGCTTAAAGTAATTGGGCCATTTCTCGCTCTCGGGGAAGTGAGTGTAGTTGCCGTACTCATCCTTGATGGGAATACGTTCTTTAAGGCCAATATATCCGTGGGTTGTGGTGTGGGTATAATATGTATAAACAGCTATACCGCCGGCATATTCCTCTTTAAGTAACTCCTCTGCGAAGAATTTGAGATGAGCCACACAGTAATCCTCGTCAGCTACGCCATCCCATGTTTTTGTACCGTAAGCATTGGGGAAGTACCAAAGATTAAAGTCGTGACCGATCATTTTCTTAAGTCTTCTTGTATATGCAAGGTAAAGCTCTTGACCTGTTGTAACGGTTTCGCCGAGATACTCGGAGTGTTGTCTATACGCACCGCCGTTACCGTTTGATGCGCCGGAACGAACGTCTACTGAATAGTAGTCGTAGCCTGCGTCGGTTATATACTTAGAATACTCGGCAGAAACCCAAGGCATAGGATCGCCGTTCTTGTTTACTTGGGGAGTTGCATCGGAGAACTCTGAAAGACCGAATACGGGGAAGTTTCTAAGACCGAATACGGTGTAGTTAACCTTCATTTGTGCTTGAAGGTCTGCAGGAGTGTAGTTGTTATAATACGGCTCATCCCAGTGAATACCGTTAACAAGGTCACGGTAGCCTGCAGCCTCAAGAGCGTCCAAAATATTTCTTAATTTTTCTTCGTATTCCTTAATGGTTTCTGTCTTGGCGTCGTAAGACAATCCAATCCAGAAGCTTCCGCCTGCTTTTGCAATAAGCTCAGCCTCGATTAAAATGTCATTTATATCACTGCTGAGGAAATATTGGTTAAAATATTTACCCTCAACGATCTCGGTAAACTCTCTGAGACGGCTTGCATCGTCGGTGCCGTAGGTATCGCACCATCTAAGGCTGCAGTGATATGCAACAAGACCGATATTATCGGGATTATTGTAATGCTTAACGCTTGAGCTGACTGTTGCGGAAACCTTTGCATCCTCAGTATCACGGAAGGTGGTAGAGGTGGTTTGGATTTGCCAGCTGTAAGGATGTGAAGATCCATCATCCTCATCCACGTCCGGAATGTCACTGCTGATTATATCGCTTGTGTCACCGACCGAGGTGATTTGAGAGTTCGAAGACGATTTCTTTGTCTCTTCATCCTCTTTACAACTTGATGCGCAGCCCGTAAAAAACGCGAACAGCATCATAACAGCGAGGAGTATGGATATAATTCTCTTGCTCATTTGGTTCTCTCCTTTTTATGTAAATATACGAACTTTTTTGTCACTTTAAAACACATGATGACATTATAACTCGTAATTATGATAACACAGGTTTAAATTTTTTTCAATACAAAACAAAACTTTTTTTCTTTTTGTGAAAATATCACAATATTAGGGGTGGTTTTTTTGAAACTATGCACAAAATATTTGTGCGGTATCAGGCTTTTAGACAGGCTTTAAACGCTCTTCATATTAAATATATGGCGATGCGGTGGTTTATCTTGTTTAAATAATGCTTGATATGTTTAATTTTTTGTTGTAAAATACTGTTAAAGTTGCACTTTTCTTTTTATATATGTATAAGGAGTTTAAATATGTCCGATTTCAGTTTAAAATGCAGGAAAAACGCGCTCTCTCCCCTTTTACCGCGTTTAATATTAGGAGCAGGAGTGCTTATTTGTTTTGCCGTTTTCTTTTTAACAGGGCCGATGAGAGCTCTCAATGGCGGCGCATTTATTGATTTTGCAATAATTCTTACCGTTTGCGAGCTTGTTTTACTCGCTACCGCTTTTGTTTTCAGCAGTATTTTGCCGATAAAGTCAAACGTTGTTTTTGCATCAGCTTTAGCGGTTGCGGCGGCAGGCTTAGCACTCAGGCTTTACTATTTTAATGCGGCGTCGGGTGATTACAACAGCTTTTTAAGCGTTTGGATAGAAGAGATGCGTTCCCTGCCCGGCACCCAGCCTATCGTTAAAAGCATAGGCGACTACAATATGCCGTACCTTTATTTTCTGTTTTTTGTTTCGCGCAGTCAAATGAACGACCTATACGCTATAAAGCTTTTATCGGTTGTTTTTGATTTTGTTTTGGCGCTTGGTGTCAGTGCTATTATATATAGGTACAAAAAGAACGATTTATACCCGCTTATATCATTTACGGCGGCGCTTTTTGTTCCGACAGTTTTCTTAAACTCGGCATATTGGGGACAGTGCGACAGCATTTACGCCGCGCTTTGTGTTTTGGCATTATGCTTTGCACTTTACAAAAAGTCGGCAATCTCTATGGTTTTCTTTGCGCTGGCTTTCTCATTTAAAATACAAACTGTGTTTATTCTTCCTATCGTTTTAATTTTGGTTTTGCGGCATAAAATAAAACTGCGCGATCTACTGTTTTTCCCCGCTACCTTTATAGCGACGCTTATCCCCGCTATGCTTTGCGGGCGCAGTTTTTACGATACCTTTTCAATTTATTTAAAGCAAACCGAAAGCTACCCTGCGCTGACGCTAAACTGCCCTACCTTTTGGGCGCTTTTCCCTGACAACGAGTTTGAAACCTTTGGCACGGCGGCGCTGTTTTTAGCGGGTGCGGTTTGTCTTGTATTTATGGTTTATTTATACAAAAACCGCAGCAAATTAGACGACACCTTGCTTTTTGATGCGGCGTTTATATTTGTGCTGATTATGCCGTTTTTCCTACCGAGAATGCATGAGCGATATTTTTATCTTGCCGAGATTTTCAGCGTGATTTACGCTTTTGTTCACAAAAAGAGATTTTTCCCGTTGTTTATCATTCTTTCAAGCTTTAACTGTTACTGTGTGTATTTATTCGGATATCAAATTTCGCAGTTTGAGTACTTTGCAGTTCTCAATCTTGCAATTATAATATACGTAACCAAAAAATTTGCTGACGACGTTTGCGCCGCTAAAGCCTGCGGCAAAAGCGCGATAGCGTGCGAAAAGGAGCCGACATAATGCTTTTTAGAGATATTAAAGATTTTTACAACAAAATACGCGGCAAAAAGGTCACGTTTATAGGAATAGGCGTAAGCCACGAGGAGCTTATCCGCAGGTGCGCGCTTGAGGGTGCGCTGGTTACCCTTTGCGACAAGCGTGACGCCAAGGATATTCCGCAGGCCAAAGAGCTTTCCGAGCTTGGCGTTATGCTTCACACAGGCGAAAAGTATCTTTCGGGTCTTGATGCCGATATTATTTTCCGCACGCCCGGTATGTATTACTATCATCCGACGCTTTGTGAGGAGCGCAAAAAGGGCGTATTTATCACAAGTGAGATGGAGCTTTTCTTTGAGCTTTGTCCCTGTAAAATTTATGCTATCACGGGCAGTGACGGCAAGACCACCACTTCCACAATTATTGCAAAAATGTTAGAGGGCGCAGGCAAAAAGGTGCATCTTGGCGGCAACTTAGGACGTGCGCTTCTTCCTATTTGCGACGAGATTTCACCCGACGACGCGGCTGTGGTTGAGCTTTCAAGCTTTCAGCTAATTTCTATGCGCCGAAGCCCTGAAGTTGCAGTTATCACAAACGTTGCGCCCAACCATCTTGACGTACACAAGGATATGGACGAATACATTGACGCCAAGCGCAACATTTACGCGCACCAAAACGGTTTTTCGCGTCTTGTTTTAAACTTTGACAACGACATTACACGCAGTATGGAAAAAGAGGCACGTGGCGCGGTTTCGTGGTTTTCGTACAGCAGTGCCGAGGCTTTTCATTCGGGACGCTGTCTATCGGGCACCTTCCTTGACGGTGACGGCTACATTTGTCTTAAAGACAAGACTTCCATACACAAGCTAATTCACAAAAGCGACATTAAAATCCCCGGCGAGCACAACGTTGAAAATTATCTTACTGCTATTGCGGCAGTGGGAAATGAGGTGCCGATGGACGTGATTTCCTCAGTTGCCAAAAACTTTGGCGGCGTTGAGCATCGCATTGAGCTTGTACGCGAGCTTGACGGCGTTAGATACTACAACGATTCCATCGCGTCAAGTCCTACTCGCACCATTGCAGGCTTAAATTCGTTTAATCAAAAGGTAATTTTAATTGCAGGCGGTTACGACAAGAACATTCCCTACGCTCCGCTTGCGCCCAAGATTCGCGAGAAGGTTTCGCTGCTTATTTTGATGGGCGCTACTGCTGACAAGATAGAGACGGCGGTTTTGGCCGACGATACAGTAGCTGATATGCCCGAAATTATTAGGGTTTCCGATATGAGCGAGGCGGTAAAAGTGGCGCGCTCTCGCGCTGTAGACGGCGACGTTGTACTGATGAGCCCCGCAAGCGCCAGCTTTGATATGTACCGCAATTTTGAGGTACGCGGAAGGCATTTTAAGGAGCTTGTAAACGCGCTTTAATCGGCGGCTTTTGAAAGGAAAAAGTATGAACACTACCGATATTTTAAAAAGGCTTTGCTCGGCGGTTTACGTTACGGGGCAGGAGCCGCAGTTTTTAGAGGCTTTAGAGGACTGTCTTTATGACAAGTCCTCTCTTTGCCGTGATGGTTTTGGCAATATAATACTCAAAACGGGCAATGAAAATGCCGAAAATACAATTTTAATTGACGCGCATTGTGACCGCATCGGGTTTGTCGTGACCGACATACTTGATGGCGGTTTTTTACGCCTTGCCGCAGTTGGCGGCATAGATAATCGCACGCTTTTCGGTGCACGACTTATATCGGTTAAGGGCGGCATTTCGGGCGTTTTTTCGCTTGTTCCCGTACACCTTAAAAAGTCGGGCGACGGCAAAAGCTATGACGAGCTTAGCGAGCTTGCGCTTGATATAGGGCTTGAGGAAGGCGAGGTTAAAAACAAGATTTCACTCGGCGACTTTTTTGTTTTTGACACCGCGGCAAAGTCGCTTAGCGACAACGTTTTTGTGAGCGCGGGGCTTGATAATCTTGCAGGCTGCGCCGCCGCTATTGATGCGTTTAACAGGCTTTGCAAGACAGGACTTAAAAACACCTGCGTGCGCCTTGTTTTAAGCTGTGGCGAGGAGCTTGGACTGCGCGGTGCCAAGGCAGTTTCTACAGTGGCTGACGCCGACGCGGCGATTTGTATTGACGTAAGCTTTGGCGCCTTCCCCGGTGCGCCCGAGCAAAAGACGGGCGTTATGGGAAAAGGCGTTATGCTCGGCCGTAGTCCCGTTTTGTCTACGGAGCTTTCGCGCAGTATTGAAGAGAGCGCGGTAGAGCGTTCTCTTCCCTATCAGTACGAGATTATGGGCGAGGGAACCGGCACAAATGCCGACGTGCTTTCGCTTTCGGGCGCAGGATGTGACTGTGCGCTTATTTCTATTCCTATCCGCAATATGCACTCCCCCGTTGAAACGGTGGATTTAAGGGATATTTCGGTTTGTTCTGACCTGCTTGTTAGCTTTATAGAAAAGGAGGACGCACGATGAAAAGTTTGCTTGAGCGTCTTTCGGGAGAAATTGCCGTTTCGGGCCGTGAAAAAGCCCTTGCGGCGATGATAAAAGAAGAAATTGAGCCTTACTGCAGTAAGGTTTACTTTGACAAAATCGGCAATTTGATAGCCGAGAAAAAGGGCAAAAAAGCGCCCAAAAACGTCGTTTTAGTTGCGGCGCACGTGGACGAGGTTGGTTTTATAATAACCGATATTACAAGTGACGGACTACTGCGGTTTGAAACTGTCGGCGGCGTTGACGCGCGGCTTCTCTCAGCCAAAAACGTTACAATTTGCGCTAAAGACGGTCTTATTAGCGGCGTTATCGGGCTTGTACCCATGCATCTTTTAGAGGGTGACGCCAAAAACGCCGTAAAGAGTGCCGACGCGCTCTATATTGACATTGGCGTTTCAAGCAAAGCGGCGGCGCAGGAGCGCGTTTGTCTTGGTGACGTTGGTGTGCTTGACGGTGAGTTTAAGGAAATTGGCGGCGGCAAAATTGTTTCCCGCGCGCTTGACAATCGCTGTGGTTGCAGTGTGCTTATAGAGCTTTTAAAAAGCGATGCCGAGTGCGATTTTACTGCAGTTTTCACGGTTCAAGAGGAAATCGGTTGCCGCGGTGCGCAGGTTGCGGCGCAAAGCCTAAACCCCGACGTTGCGCTTATTCTTGACACCACAACGGCGTGTGACATAAGCGGTATATCCGAGGACAGCAGTGTTTGTAATTTAGGACACGGCGGCGTTGTTTCGTTTATGGACAGAGGTTGCCTATATGATAGAGAGCTTTACTCACTGCTTTTAGATTGCGCTAAAGAGAATTCTATTTTGGTGCAAACCAAAAGAGCGGTTGCGGGCGCAAACGATTCGTCAAGTATTCACAAGGCGGCAGGCGGCGTTAGATGCGCTTCGCTTTGCCTTCCCTGCAGGTATTTGCACAGCGGAATTTGTATGATTGATAAGAAGGATTTACAGTCAACCTTTGATTTGGCACTGAAGGTTTTAGCGGGGCGTTGCAGTTTATGATAACACAAATTAAATATGAAGATTTGATGCAGGCTGGCAAGCCGCATTGATACAAGAAAGGTCACG
>CAZDLQ010000023.1:0-9765 GCA_964506315.1 uncultured Oscillospiraceae bacterium | reverse complement strand
CTTATTCCCTCGCGGTTTGCACGCTCGGAGAAGACTATAATTGCCTCTTCAAGCTCGGCGAGAATATCCATTTTTTCCTTCTTTATGGTAAAGCGGCCGTTTTGTATCTTGGAGAAGTCGAGCAAGTCCTCAACTACCCCCGAAAGCCGCTCGGTTTCGTTTATTATTACCGAAAGTCCCTTGGTGCGTATTTCTTTGTCAAGGTTATCGTCACTGTTTAAGGTTTCCGCCCAGCCGCGAATGGCGGTAAGCGGTGTGCGAAGCTCGTGCGAAACCGACGAAATAAACTCGTTTTTAACGTTTTCGCTTTGGGAAAGCTCATCGGCCATATAGTTTACTATATCGCACAAATCTCCCATTTCGTCATCGTATTTGTTTTCAATTCTTACGTTAAAATCGCCCGATGCAATTTTTTTGGCGGTACTGCCAACCTCGGCTACCGGCTTTAATATTGAATGCAAAAACCACAGGTTTGTAAGCAGGATAAAGATAAGCACCGCAAGACCGATTGCCACGTACACAAGCGAGAGCCTTAAAATCATTTTATCGGCAGGCTCAAACGATGCCATAAGCCGCAGGGCCAAGACGTCGCCTACCTGCGTCGGCGTGATAACGCTTACGCAGTAAACGTTTTCGCCGCTTATCTTTTGCATACCGTCGCCTATTTTACTGTCGCTGTTTAAGGCCTCTTCTATATCCTCAAGCCCGCCGCTATCAAGCGGCCCAAAGCCGCTTGACGACATTATCGGCTTTTTGTTTCTATCAATGGCGACAAGCTCCATAACGTCCTTGTCGGGAAAGTTTTCAACAAGCTCGCGAATACGCTCGGTAAAATTGGCGTCGGTGTCAAGCGAGTAGGTGGTAAGCACGTTTGAAATAACCGCCGCGTTGGTTTTAACCTGCTGGCGCGCGCTACTGTAATAGCTCTCGCGGGTTAAAACAATTGCAAGGGTTTCTATTAAAACAAGTGCCGCAACGATTATAATAAACGCTCTTGCTATCCACTTTTTTGTGATTTTTTGTATTTTAAACACGCCGCCGCACCTGCCTTTCTAACTTAATTTAAATTACATCCACTTATATCCGTAGCCCCAAACCGTGCGAATAAACTCAGGCTGTGAGGGGTCTTTTTCTATCTTCATTCTAAGACGGCGGATGTTTACATCTACTATTTTTTCCTCGCCTTCGTGCCCGTCGCTCCAAACGCCGTTTAAAATTTCCGAGCGTTTTAGCGCGGTACCGCTGTTTTTGAGGAAGAACAAAATTATTTGATATTCAATTTGGGTAAGCTCAACAATTTCGCCGTTTTTATATAAAATTCGGCTTTTTTGGTCGAGCTCAAACGGGCCGCTCACTATTTTTTGCGTAGCGCCGTTTGAAGACACGCGCTGTGCGCCTATTCTTCTCAGTAGCGCGTCTATTCTCGCAATAAGCTCGGACGGCGAAAAGGGTTTTGTAACGTAGTCGTCCGCGCCTATCATAAGACCGCCGACCTTATCGGTTTCCTGCGTTTTGGCGGTTAGCATAATTATGCCGAGGCTGCTGCTTTGCGCTCTTAGTCTCTTGCAAACCTCAAAGCCGTCGATGCCGGGAAGCATAACATCAAGCAGGGCAATATCAAAGCCGCCTTCCTGCTCGTTAAAGGTTTTCAGCGCCGCTTCGCCGCTTTCACAGCCGACTACCTCGTAGCCCGAGCGCTTTAGGTTGATTATCACAAACTCGCGAATGGCGTCCTCGTCCTCGCAAATTAAAACTTTGTAAGCCACGCTCTCCCCCCCTATACAATTTCCACCATTTTGAAAACCGTTTGCCAGGTGGGACAAAGCGCGTGCGCCGTGTCCGCCATATTCACCGTTACAACGGTATAATCGGTGGATTTAAGTACCTCGAAGCCGTCTTCCGCTTCAAAGTCTTCTTTTTCGTAAATCTTGATACTGAAAAGCTCGGTCGTGCTTTTATCAAGGCTTCCGCCAAACTCGTAAAACGAAATTTTGCTCTCGGCCGAAAAGCTTCGCAGGGTTATTTTGCCGTCAAGCTCTCTTGGAATGGTTACCCTAACGCCGAGCGAGCTTATATACATAGTTTCGCTCTTTTGAAGCCGTCCGTCCACAAGCTGATGCCAAACGGTTTTGTAAATTTGCTCGCTCTCGGGCAGGCTTTCGTAGCCTAAAACGGCGGTTTGGTGCGGCACCTCTAATATGCCGTCGCCGTTTATATCGGCTGTAAGCTGTGTTGCCTTGTGAATGTTTGTAGGCTCGGTTTGACCGTCTACGAGCAGTGGGTTTTGTATCTCGCCGCTCTCGTTTACCGTCAAAATTTGCGTATTTACGTTTGCGGCATCAAGCACGCCGTCTAAAAAGTAGGCAAAGTCGTTTTCATTATATTTGCCCGCGGCGCATTTTTTGTAGCCTGTCACGCGCGGGTCGAGCGGTGTCTTAGATTTTACCGAAAACTCGCCGTCGACTGCGGCCACAAGCCTCGCTTCCCAGGTGGACTGCGAAGGCTCTTGCTCAGCCTGCGAGTAGTTTACCGTTATAAGCTCGTCGCCCTCGTTTTGCGCCCAAAAGTCGCTTACCGCAAACTCCACGTAGCCTGCAGTAAAGTCGCGGCTTGGAGTTTTACCCATCACCGAGTAGCATACAAGCGTTTTTTCCTTGTCGCGCGTCAGCGACCAGCCGACCACAAGGCGTTTTTTGCCGCCAAGGCTTCCGATCGACACCCTATCAATGCCTGCCGACTCGCCCACAATGTCGCAAATGGAGTTCCAGCCCTCTTTGTCGCTTTTAAGAACGTTTATGTGCGCCACGTCGATAGCGGCGGATTCTATAAGCGGACGGTAAAAGGCTATTGCCTCATCAGTACCGTCGCCGTCAAGGTCGGAAAGAATAAACGCACTGCGGTTTTCACCCGTTGATGGGTGGACTAAGTCTATTTGCTCACCCACTGAGCCCTTTAGCGCGCGGATGATTTCATCCTGCTTTTCAAGCAAAACGGGCGGTGCGGTGAGGGGTTTGTTGTTAAAGGACGACAAAAAGTCGCAGGAGCAAAGAGAAAAGCTAAGCCCAAGGCACAGCAAAAGTGCCGACAGGCGTTTTATATGCTTTTTCATACGCTTCACTCCTTTTTACTCTTTTATTTTGCAGTTACGGTGATTTTGCCATCCTGAGCCTCGACCTCGAAACACCTAATGCTGTCCTCAAGGCTTGAGGTGTAAATTTCGGCTATGGGGTCTTCAATTTCTCGTCTAATGGTATGCCTTAAATCACGCGCGGCAAACTTGCCGCCATTTGAAAGCTCACAAATTGCTTTGAGCGCATCGTCACTTACCTTAAGCTCGATACCTCTATCGCTCAGCGCAGGGGTAAGCTCGGCTACAAGCAGGGACGCGATTTTGACAAGCTCATCCTTGCCGAGCGGATTAAAGACAACGATTTCGTCCACTCTTGCAAGAAACTCGGGGCGCAAAAACTCGGAAAGTGCTTTTCTTGCCTTTTCGCCCTCTAAATCGGCCGCCGACTTATTAAAGCCGAGCGAGTAGCCGTTTTGGGCTGAGCCTGCGTTTGAGGTCATAACGATTACGGTGTTTTCAAAGCTTACGTTTCGGCCGTGGGCGTCGGTTATTCTACCCTCGTCCAAAATTTGAAGCAGGATATTCATTATATCGGGGTGCGCCTTTTCGATTTCATCGAAAAGGATTACGCTGTAGGGTTTTCTTCTTACCTTTTCGGTAAGCTGACCTGCCTCGTCGTAGCCGACGTATCCCGGCGGTGAGCCGATTATTTTGGACACAGCGTGCTTTTCCATATACTCCGACATATCGAGTCTAATAAGCGGATCACAGCCGTCAAAAAGCTCGTTTGCAAGCTGACGGACAAGCTCGGTTTTACCAACACCCGTTGGGCCGACAAAGATAAATGACGCAGGGCGTCTTCTCTTTGAAAGCGCCGCTCTATTTCTTGTAATTGCGCGGCAAACGAGGTCCACCGCCGTATCCTGACCGATAATTTTGGCCTTTAGGTTTTCCTTGAGCTCTTTTAGTCTATTTCTCTCGCTCTCCTCAATTTTAGAAGCTGGAATACCCGTCCAAAGCTCAATAACTGCGGCTAAATCCGAAATTGTGACGTGGGTTTTTAATGCCTCAAAGTCAATTTTCTCAACCTCGGCCTCTATCTTGCAAATCTCCGAGCGGACAAGTGCAAGCGCCTCGTAGTCAACAGTTTCCTCGCCCGAGAGCCTGCCCTCGCGGCTTTTAAGCTTTTTAAGCTCGCTCTTTTGACGCTCGGCCTCGTTTCTTACAAAGTTTCTAAGACAGGCGTAGGCGCAGGCCTCGTCAAGTAAGTCAATTGCCTTGTCGGGCAAAAATCTATCGGTTATATATCTCTCGGAAAGTGTTACGGCACGCGATGCGATGTCGTTTGAAACGACGGCATCGTGAAACTGCTCGTAGTAATTTTTTATTCCGCATATTAGCGAAATTGTATCTTCAATTGACGGCTCCTCAACCGTTACGGGCTGAAAACGTCTTTCAAGCGCGGCATCCTTTTCGATGTACTTGCGGTACTCGGAAAAAGTGGTTGCGCCGATTACCTGTACCTCGCCTCTTGAAAGCGCAGGCTTTAGGATATTGGCGGCGTTCATACTGCCCTCACTCTCGCCTGTGCCGACAAGGTTGTGCACTTCGTCAATAAACAGTATTACGTTTCCTGCCGCCTTGACCTCGTCAATAAGTCCTTTAATGCGGCTTTCAAACTGACCTCTAAACTGTGTACCTGCCACAAGGGCGGTGAGGTCTAAAAGATAAAGCTGTTTGTCGCAAAGACGCTGCGGAACGTCACCTGCCGCAATTTTAAGGGCGATGCCCTCAACTATTGCGGTTTTACCGACGCCCGGTTCACCGATAAGGCAGGGGTTATTTTTACTGCGGCGGCAAAGAATTTGGGTTACTCTTGCGATCTCCTTTTCCCTGCCGATTATTCTATCAAGCTTGCCTTCCTCGGCCTTGCGGGTTAAGTTCTCGCAAAAGCTGTCAAGGTATTTAAACTTATTTTTCTTCTTTTTATTTTCGTCTTTATTAGGCTTGCCGTCGCCTTTTTTATCGGAAGCGTCGCCCTCGTCCCTGTTTTGCGCCATAAGGCTGTCAAACGGGAAGGTTTGTGCGCCGCCTGCTTCAAAAAGCTCCTCAAGCGCGTCCTCGTTTGAGAGCATCTCGGTCATTTGGTCTGAAAGAGCCTCTAACTGCTCATCATCAATGCCCATTTGCTTCATCATAGCATCAACGGGGCCGATATTAAGCTCCTTTGCGCACACAAGGCAAAGTCCCTGCGGCTTTGGGGGATTTGTGCCGTCCATTGTTTGCATAAAAACAACGGCAGGTCTTTTTTTACAACGCGAACATAGCATATTATGCATACTGCTGTTTTCTCCTTAAAATTTGCTGATTTGTGTTTAAGCCTTATTATTTTTGCTCTCGCGCATAAGCCTAAAATACTCTTTGATATACTGCGAAAAAGCAAAAAGCATAAACACCGCCACCACCGATACCATTACTACCATAGCCTCGGTACTGAGCTCAAAAAGCGCTATAGCCGCCATTACCACGTAAAACAGGGCGGTTGCGACCTTGCCGTACCACTTTGAGCCGTTGATGGTGATCTTATTTTTTATCATAATGGCGCCACCGATGAGCATAAGGATTTCCTTAATTACGAAAACCCCTAAAACCGTAGTGAGCCAAACGCTTTCTTCCTTTATTGCAACGCAAACCACTACCGAAAGCTGTGTAAGCTTGTCGGCAAGCGGATCGAGTATTTTTCCAAGCTGGGTGATTTGGTTAAAGCACCTTGCAATTACGCCGTCAACAAAATCGGTAACACCTGAAAAAATCAGGATAAGCCCTGCGTAGAGGTAGTTTATTCGGCTGTCATCGTTCGCTTCAAAGTAAAAATATACAAAAAGCGGAACGAGAGCCATTCTAAGCATTGACAACATATTGGGTACGTTGAAAATTTTGTTCTGTGTCTTTTCCATAGTCCATTGTCCTTCGTTTTATACTATTGCTTTTTACTATGCCTTAAAAATGTTTGAAAAAACTAAATTGATAGGGTTTATTTTTGTAAGGGTGTTGTTTATAAGCGAGCTGTTTATGGTGTCCATAGTAATTATATTAAATAGGTTGCCGTTTTCGCCCACTAAGAAAACCATAATCCAGTTAATAATTATTACAATAATCGCGCCCTTTAAAACGCCCAAAAGTCCGCCCAAGAAGCCGTTTACCGTGCTAAGAAGCGGAAGCTTGTTTACAAGCTTTAGCGCCTTTGCAAGAATTTTGCAAACGATAAACAAAACAATAAATATTACTGCAAAAGCGGCGGCGGCAATCACCGAAACAAGACTCGGTCTTACGATTTTTTGGTTTACCGCCTGCGCAATGCCTGCGGTGTCCACATCGCTTATACTGCCCTCAACGGTGTTTTTAAAGTTTTCGGTTATTTTCTCGGTGTCGATGGAGTTTTTCATAAAGCCGGGGAGCGTTTCAATAGCGCCGTTTACTGCGGCAACCACCGCGTCGGTGTCAACGTTTCCGTCCTGCTCTACCTTACCGTCGAGCATTTCTTTGGTTTTGGTTTCAACCGTATTTGAAATGGCGCTGTCATAGCAAAACTCAGCCACAGGTGTGCAGGCTACCGCCGCAAGCACAAGCGCGATGAAAAATCCAAAAAAGCTGACGAGTGTTTTGGCAAAGCCGTCCTTACTGCCCTTTTTGGCGAAGATGACTATTATTAAAACAAGTATTACGTCAATTAAAATTCCAATTGCCCAGTCCATATATGTACCCCCTGTTTATTCAATCTCAATATTTTCAAGCTGTGATGCTTCATTTACAACGTATATTCCCGACGAGGCGGCGTGCAGTCTTTGTCCGTCTTGCGAGAGCGCCGCTTCGCCGCTTTTAATTGCGGTGTCGATTTCATATTCCAAAACCGCCGTACTGCTAAGTAAATATACATTCTCGCCGCTTACCGACGATGTAATAACGGGTGCGTTTACGCCTGCGGTGGATTTAAGCTCTAACTTATCGGTCAGGACGGTTAAAACGCTCTTACCGGGGTCGTTTACGTCACGGAACACAAGCACGAAATTGTCGTCCTGCAGGCTGTGGTTTATAAGCTCTTTTTCGTCAAAGCTGTATTTTGCGGTGATGCCGTCGGGCTCCACCTTAATAATTTGCTTATCGGTGATGGCGTAAACTGCGTTCTTTTGGCAGTACATTGCAACCACAATCTCGTCGCTAAGCTGCTGAGAAATGAGCGCCTCGGATTTACTTTTTGAGAAGAGATATATTCCGCTTTGAAGCTCTCCGCCGCTTGAATACAGCGTTGATGCCGACACGAAATTTCCGTCGGGCGAGATGCCGATTGAGGATATAACGCCGCCCGAGGGAATCCACTTAAAGACCTCGTTGCCGTTTTTGTCGTAAACCTTTAATTCCGAGGTGTAAACGTCCGACTCGGTGGCAAGCGCGAACACTCCGTTTTTGGAAATGGCGCCCGACATAATGGGCTTTACCGTTTCAACCTCGGCGGTGGTTTTAGTGGCGGTTTCTACGCTCGCCTCATTGCCGCCCACCGAATAAACAAGCGCGTTTTTGCCTGCGGTCTTGGTTTGCACAACCTTTTTAGAGTGCTGAATACTGCGAATTTCCCGTCCCTTTTGGGAGTAGAAATAAACGTTTGTTTGGTTTGTTACCACAATGTCGTTGCCTACGCCGTCAATGCTTATTATCTCACCCGACGGCAGCGACATCGGAAAGCCCTCGTCGCCCGTAGAGCGAACAAGCGAGGCCGAAAGCCAGTTTGAAATGGCCTCAGGAGTGAGCGACTGCCTATTTATAAAAATTATGACGGCAAGGCAGACTAAAATTACACCAACCGCAATTCTACGGATTGTTTTTTTTCTTTGTCTTTTGCGCGCGGCCTCTCTAAATTCGTGAATTTCCGCCATGCTCATCACCTCCGATTTTATTTTCTTTAAACGGGTCGTTTTGGTATATAACGCGGTTTAAGTAAAGTCCGCAGGGCTCGGCCGTAAAGCCCGCCCTTTTTCTATCGCGGCTTTCAATTATATCCGCAATTTCGTTCTCTTTTATTTTGCCTTCATTTACAAAAATCAGCGTGCCGACCATTATTCTAACCATATTGTATAAAAAGCCGTCGGCGCGAAAGGTAAAGATAACCTCGTCGCCGTCACGCTTTACCTCGGCGTGCGTCACACATCTTACGTGGCTTTTAGCGCCGTCGTGCATTGAGCAAAAGGCCGAGAAATCGTGTCTTCCGAGGAAGGCTTTTGCCGCACGGTCGAGCTTATCCTCATAAAGTTTTGTGATGCCGTAGCTGAAGGCTCTTTCAAAGGTAAAGGGATTTTTTTGCCTTGTGTTTATTACTCTATAAACGTATTCCTTCTCACTTGTGCTGTAGCGCGCGTGAAAGTCTTCGGGCGCAAGCGTGCAGTCCAAAACCGCAATATCGTTTGGCAAAAAGTGGTTAAGCGCGCCCTTTAATTTATAGGGCGAAATTTCGTTTTCGGTTTTGAAATTAAAGACATATTCGTTTGCCGAAACGCCCGCGTCGGTACGGCTGCAGCCGTAAACTATGGGCGTTTCGCCAAGGATTTTAAAAAGCGCGTTTTCAATTATTTCCTGAATGGTGAGGGCGTTTTGCTGACGCTGAAAGCCGTGGTAAGCCGCGCCTAAAAAGCATATTTTAACTGCCATATTTTGCATTTTGCCCTCATCTCCTTTTTTAATAAATACTTGGGAAATAAATTCCTAACACAACAACCGCCGCCAAAGCGAGCGCCATAACGGCGAGTGCGACATAGTCACGCGGCCCGCTTTTTAGGGTTTTAAGCCTTGTTCTGCCGATACCGTTATGATAGCAGCGGCTTTCCATCGCCGTTGCAAGCTCGTTTGCGCGTTTTATGGCCGACACAAAAAGCGGTATCAAAATCGGCATAAGAGCCTTGACTCTTGAAATCAAATTGCCGCTTTCAAAATCGGCGCCCCTTGCCTTTTGCGCTGACATAATCTTTTGCGTTTCCTCGATAAGCGTGGGGATAAAGCGAAGCGCAATAGTCATCATCATTGCAAGCTCGTGAACGGGGAATTTCACGATTTTTAAGGGTGAGAGCAGGCTCTCGATGGCGTCGGTAAGCTCGATAGACGAGGTGGTGTAGGTTAAAACCGACGTGCCTGCGATTATGCACAAAATTCTCACCGACATAAAGAGTGCCATATAAACGCCCTCAAGATAAATCTTTATAAAAAAGCCCTCGGGGGTTAAAAGCGTTTCGCCGCTATAAAAGAAAAGATTAAACACCGTCATAAAAATTACAACGGGAATGATGGGCTTTACCGTTTTTAAAAGCATTTTTAAGGGAATTTTAGAAATTAGATAGGCAAAAATTACAAACGCTACGTTTAGTGCAAGTGCCGCCGAGCCCGACATAAAGAGCATTACAACAAAAATAATTGTAAAGATAATTTTAAATCTCGGGTCAAGGCGATGGACGACCGAGTTTGCAGGGTACATTTGGCCTATTGTAATATCACCGAGCATTATTTTCCCCTCCTTTCACTCAAATACGAAAGGATGGCGTCTACCGCCGCTTTTTCGGTGTAGATATTTTCGGGAAGATTATACCCTTCCGAAATAAGCTGATGGAAAATCTTTGTAATGGGCGGAAGCGACAGGCCGATTTTTTCAAGTT
>CAZDLQ010000022.1:0-10123 GCA_964506315.1 uncultured Oscillospiraceae bacterium | reverse complement strand
TTATTCCCGATAGATTTTCAAAGATTTATTTCCACTGGCTTGAAAACATCAAAGACTGGTGTATTTCACGTCAGCTTTGGTGGGGACATAGAATCCCCGTTTGGTATTGTGACGACTGCGGTGAGGTAATTGTTTCTAAGGAAACCGCCCACGAGTGTCCCAAGTGTAAGAGTAAAAATCTCACTCAAGACCCCGACACACTTGATACCTGGTTTAGCTCGGCGCTTTGGCCCTTCTCTACTCTTGGATGGCCTGAAAAGACCGACGATCTTGAGTTCTTCTATCCCACAAGCACACTTGTAACAGGTTACGACATAATCTTCTTCTGGGTTATTAGAATGATGTTCTCGGCGCTTTACAACACAGGCGAGGTTCCTTTTGATACCGTTTTCATTCACGGAATTATTCGTGACGAGCAAGGTAGAAAGATGAGTAAATCGCTCGGCAACGGCATTGATCCTATTGAGGTTATTGACGAATACGGTGCCGATGCGCTTAGATTTATGCTTGCAACCGGTAACAGCCCCGGAAACGATATGCGTTTCAGCT
Source organism: uncultured Oscillospiraceae bacterium (assembly GCA_964506315.1). Lineage (GTDB taxonomy): Bacteria > Bacillota > Clostridia > Oscillospirales > Ruminococcaceae > SIG578. The sequence continues at coordinate 9,574 of CAZDLQ010000022.1, read as the reverse complement.
ATGACAAGGTTAAGGCAAGCCGTAACTTTGCTAACAAGCTTTGGAATGCTTCAAGATTTATTCTTATGAACATTTCCGACGACATAAAAGAGGTTTCGCTCCCCGATACCTTTAGCATTGAGGACAAGTGGGTACTGACAAGATTTAACGAGCTTGCGCGTGACGTTACCGAAAACCTCGAAAAATTCGAGCTCGGCGTGGCTGTTTCCAAGCTTTACGACTTTATTTGGGACATTATGTGCGACTGGTACATTGAGCTTTGTAAGTCAAGGCTCGCAGCAGGCGGTGAGGATTCCATCCGTGCACAAAAGGTTCTCCTTTACATTATGAACGGTGCGCTTTCGCTCTTACATCCCTTTATGCCGTTTATTACTGAGGAAATTTGGCAGGTTCTCCCCCACGTTGGCGAGACCCTTATGCTTTCCAAATATCCCGAATTTGACGAAAAGCTCTACTTCCCCAAGGAAGCTGACGAGTTTGAAAAGGTTATGGACGCTATCAAGGCTATCCGTAATCGCCGCAGTGAAATGAACGTTCCCCCGTCAAAGAAAGCGGCAATTTACATTGAAACCGCTTTTGCTGACGTATTTAGTCAGGGCGTTCCCTTCTTTGAGCGACTTGCCTCAGCTGCATCGGTTGAAATAAAAGACAAGTTTGAGATGGAAGGCGCAACACAGGTTATTACCGACAGCGCAAGAATTTATATTCCTACCGAAGAGCTCGTTGACTTTGAAAAAGAGCTTGAGCGTCTTAATCGCGAGCTTGAGCACTGCGAGAAGGAAAAAGCAATAATCGGCGGCAAGCTGTCCAACGAAAACTTTGTAAACCGCGCTCCCGCCGCAGTTGTTGAGGCTGAGAAGGAAAAGCTTGCAAAGATTTTGGATAGACTCGAAAAAGTTCAAGAAAGTATTGCTAAAATCAAAGGATAAGGATATATGAATTACAGTGAGGCATTAGCTTACATTCATTCTTTATTACAGTTTGGCTCCAAGCCGGGACTCGACAGAGTTTCCCGGCTTGTTTCTCTTGCAGGCAGTCCCGAAAAAGACCTTAAATTTATACACGTTGCGGGCACAAGCGGCAAAGGCTCTACCGCAAGCTATTGCGCCTCAATTTTAGAGCAAGGCGGATATAAGGTTGGGCTTTACACCTCGCCGTTTGTAAATGATTTTCGCGAAAGATTTATCATAAATGGCGAGATGATAGGCAAAGACGATTTTTGCCGTTTATGTGCGCTTTTAAAAGAGAAGGTTGAGCTTTTAAACGCCGAAGGCGTTATTATAACCGAGTTTGAGTTTAACACGGTTTTAGGGCTTTTATGGTTTAAAGAGCAAGGCTGCGACGTGGTTTGTCTTGAGGTTGGAATGGGTGGCCGCTTTGATGCTACAAACATTATTCCCTGCCCTGCAGTTTCGGTTATTACGCGAATTGGTCTTGACCACACGGCGTATCTTGGCAGTACGTTAACCGAAATTGCCTTTGAAAAGTGCGGAATTGTTAAGGGCGGCAATACCGTTTGCTATCCCGACCAAAAAAGCGAAGCAATGCTCGAAATAGAGCGTGTTTGTAAGTGTAAAGGCTCAGAGCTTTACACACCCGATTTAGATAACATCACCGATATTAAGCTTGATATTGGTGGCAGCAGCTTTAAATTTGAGGGCAAAAGCTATGTTTTAAATATGTCGGGCGAGCATCAAATTCACAACGCTGTTACAGCCATTTTCGCGGTAAGGCTACTTGAGAACTTGGGCTTTAAAATTAGTGACGAGGCAATTTTCAAGGGTCTTACGGCGGTAAAATGTGCCGCACGGCTTGAGGTTATATCAAAAAGGCCGCTTATAATTATTGATGGCGCGCACAACTCGGACAAGATTAGTTCGCTTTACGAGGTTGTAAAATGCTTTAACGGGAAAATCGTTTCGGTTTGCGGAATGTTAAGAGATAAAGACTATGCCTTGGCGGTTGAAAAAATTGCGCCGCTATGTAAAAAAATATATACAATTTCGCCCGACAATCCGCGTGCGCTCTCGGCCGAGGAATTTGCCGCCGAGTGCGAGAAGTTTTGCGGTGACGTTACTGCGATGGACTGCATAAGCGAGGCAGTTAGCGCCGCATATTCTCAGCTTAAAGACGGTGACGTATTTCTTTGTTGGGGCTCGCTTTACATTGCGGGCGACGTTAGAAGCGAGATTTTAAAGCTACTTTAAATAAAGCACAAAAAATTAAAAATATTTCACGGTTTGACAAAATTTTTAAAAGTTAGCCGCTATCCTTTAATATTGGATAGCGGCTTTTTTGTTTTATAAAAAACGGAGGTGTAAAAATGGCAGTAAAGCTAATTTTTGAAGAAGAAAAACTCACCGCATATCTTTCGGGTGAAATTGACCACCATAATTCGCGTGAGATGCGGTGCGAGATAGACGAGAGCATTATTAGGGCCACGCCCAAGGTGCTTGAACTGAATTTTAGGGACGTCAGTTTTATGGACAGTTCGGGCATTGGTCTTATTATGGGGCGTTACAAGCTTGCAAGCAGTTTAGGAGCCAGCGTTTGTGTTACCGAGGCGTCGGCGTATTTAAAGCGTGTAATGAAGCTTGCAGGAATTGACAGTATTGTAACACTTAATCAAGGTGAAAAAACGGCCTTTGGCAAGGAGGAGAAAAAATGAAACCGATAAATCAAATGAGGATAAAATTTAAAAGTGCATCATCAAACGAGGGGTTTGCGAGGGTGAGTGTAGCGGCGTTTATAGCGTCGCTTGACCCTACCGCAATAGAGATTGCCGATATAAAAACCGCCGTTTCCGAGGCGGTTACAAACTGCATTGTGCACGCGTATCGCGACTGTGTGGGCGACATCACAATACATACTAAAATTTACGAAAACCGACGGGTTGTAATAACGGTAAGTGACAAGGGATGCGGAATTGAGGACGTAGGGCGTGCTATGCTTCCTCTTTACACCACGCTACCCGACGAGGAGCGTTCGGGGCTTGGATTTTCGGTGATGCAAAGCTTTACCGACAAGGTTAAGGTGCGCTCTAAAGTCGGCCGCGGGACAAGCGTTGTACTTGAAAAGGTGCTTTCGGTAAAGCAAAATGCCAATGGATAGTGCTACCCTTTTAACGCGTGAGCAGGCAATTAGTGAGAATCTCGGGCTTGTTCATTCCTGCGCCAACAGGTTTAGAGGGCGCGGCATTGAATACGACGACCTTTACCAAGCAGGTTGTATGGGGCTTGTTAAGGCCTATGACGCTTTTGACACCTCGCGTGGCGTTAAGTTTTCTACCTACGCCGTCCCAGTGATATTAGGCGAAATTAAAAGACTTTTTAGGGACGGCGGAAGCATAAAGGTGAGCCGTTCTTTAAAGGAGCTTTCTTTAAAAGTTACAAGAGTTCGGCAAAAGCTTATACTTTCGCTCGGCTTCGAGCCAACGGTTTCGCAAATTGCAAGCGAGCTTAACATTTCGCCCGAGGAAGCGGCCGAGGCGCTTGACGCGTCGCACCTTCCCCTATCGCTTACCGAAAGTGACGAGGAAGGCGGCGGACAAATAGACGTTTTGGTTGAGTCGGAAGAAGACAAAATCGTTTGCAGGCTTTCGCTTTCGCAAATTATTTCGCGGTTTGATGAGCGCGACCAAAAGCTTATAATTTTGCGATATTACAAAAACAAAACCCAAACCGAAGTGGCGCGCGAGCTTGGTATGACGCAGGTGCAGGTTTCACGCAGGGAGAAAAAACTTTTATCGCTACTGCGCGAAAAAATGTTATGACAAATTGCCTTTTATTTTATCGAGTGCGCCTTTTTCAAGTCTACTGACCTGTGCTTGTGAAATGCCGATTTCCCCTGCTACCTCCATTTGAGTTTTGCCCTTAAAAAATCGCAGCGACAAAATTTTCTTTTCTCTGTCACCGAGCGATTTTATTGCTTCCTTGATGGCGATTTCCTCTATCCAATCCGAATCGTCGCTCAAATCGCTTACCTGATCAAGCACGTAAATTGTGTCACCGCTATCGGAATAGACAGGTTCATAAAGTGAAAGCGGCTCAACGATTGCTTCAAGCGCCATTACAACGTCGGCCTTTTTCATATTCAGTCTTTGCGCTATTTGGGTGATATTAGGCTCACTTCCCATCTCGGCGGTGAGTGCCTCTTTTGCCTGCATTGCCTTATAGGCAATATCCCTTAAGTTGCGGCTTACGCGGATAGAGTTATTATCCCGAAGGTATCTACGAATTTCGCCTATGATCATAGGCACGGCATAGGTTGAAAAGCGAACGTTTTGTGTTATATCAAAGTTGTCAATGGATTTCATAAGGCCGATGCATCCCACCTGAAACATATCGTCCAAATTTTCGTTGCGGTTTAGAAAACGCTGAATTACGCTCAAAACAAGTCTTAAATTGCCCTCAATCAGTTTATCTCTTGCAGTAGGGTCGCCTGCGTGCATTTGCTTTAGCAGGCTTATCTTTTCCGATTCCTTTAAGACCTTTAGCTTTGAGGTGTTTACACCGCAAATTTCCACCTTGTTATAATACAAAAAAATCCCTCCCAAAACATATTTTGGACCGAGATTTATAAAATAAACAAGGCTGTCCCCGTCTTTTTTGGGCGGGGACTTTTTAATATTGAAAAACAAATAATATTCGTTTATAATAAATATATAAATCGGCAAAAGGATGCGTTTTTATGAAAAAGATTAACGTAACAATATACAACGAATTTTTCCACGAGCAAAACGAGGAAAAGATACGCGCGATATACCCAAGCGGCATACACGCTACCATTGGTGAGAAAATCAGTGTGCTTGGCGATTACAATATCACCTACGCGACGCTTGATATGGTGCAGTGTGGGCTTGGTGACGAGGTTCTTGAAAACACCGACGTTTTAATTTGGTGGGGACACAAAAAGCACGCCGAGGTGCCTGACGAGATAGCCGAAAAAGTTAAAAATCGTGTTTTAGACGGAATGGGCTTTATTGCCCTTCATTCCTCGCATTTATGCAAACCGTTTAAACTTCTTGTGGGAACGAGCTGTATGCTAAAATGGCGTGAGGACGGCGCTTTAGAGCGTTTGTGGGCGGTTGAGCCGTCGCATCCGATTTGCGAAAATTTGCCCGAGTATATAGAGTTGCCTCACGAGGAAACCTACGGAGAGCGCTTTGACGTGCCGACTCCCGACGAGCTTGTATTTATAAGCTGGTTTTCGGGCGGCGAGGTGTTTAGAAGCGGTTGCTGTTACAGGCGCGGTTTTGGCAAGGTGTTTTACTTCAGGCCCGGTCACGAAGAGTTCCCTACCTACCATCGCGATGATATTGCGCAAATTATAAGCAACGCTGTAAAGTGGGCTTGTCCTACAAACTTTACAAAATCTTCTTACGGTCACTTTGAAGAGATTAAGTAAACATAAAAATCCCCGTCTTAAAAAGACGGGGATTTTTTTAAACGCTTAGTGTGTAGCTTGTGCTTGAAATGTTGTTTCTTGAAAGGATTGGGTCTACAACGTTTTCTACAAACTCTTCGGTTTGAGAAACGCTTCGGCCGATATAAAGCGCGGGGTTAAGCTGTTTTTTGATTTCTTCAAGTGAAATTAGGAAATCACTATCGTTTGCAATTCTCTCAATAAGGTCGTTTTGCTTGCCTTCAATTTTAACCTGTTTAGCCGCGGCGTGAGAATGAACGCGCAATTTTTCGTGAAGCTCTTGACGGTTGCCTCCGCGTTTTACACATTCCATCATAATATTTTCGGTTGCCATAAACGGGAGCTTTTCCCTTACTCTCTTGTAGATTACCTTATCGTAAACCACCATTTGAGAGGTAACGTTTATGAAGATGTTTAAAATTGCGTCGGTTGCAAGAAAAGCCTCGGAAACCGAAATACGTTTATTTGCGCTATCGTCAAGTGTTCTCTCAAACCATTGTGTACCTGCAGTAAACGCGGGGTTGATTGAATCCGCTATTACGTAGCGTGCAAGGGCTGAAATTCTCTCACAGCGCATTGGATTGCGTTTATAAGGCATTGCCGACGAGCCGATTTGTTTACTTTCAAACGGTTCTTCCATTTCTTCAAACGACTGCAAAATGCGAAGGTCGTTTGAAAATTTATAAGCAGTTTGCGCAATTCCCGACAAAACCGAAAGAAAATAAGCGTCGGTTTTTCGCGAATAGGTTTGTCCGGATACAGCAACGCAGCCTTCAAAGCCCATATCCTCGGCTATGAGTCTTTCAAGCTCAGAGACTTTTTTTTCGTCATTTTCAAAAAGCTCCATAAAGCTTGCCTGCGTGCCCGTCGTGCCCTTTGAGCCAAGAAGCCTAAGGTGCGAGAGCTGGTATTCTAAATTTTCTATATCCATCGCAAGCTCGTTTGCCCAAAGTGTTGCGCGCTTGCCGACAGTTGTAAGCTGTGCGGGCTGAAGATGGGTGTAAGCGAGGCAAGGAAGTGATTTATACTGCAGTGCAAAATCAGAAAGATTTTTGAGCACAGCGCAGGCTTTTTTTAGTATTATCTTTGCAGCTTCTCTTATGATAATTACATCGGTATTATCTCCAACGTAGCAGGAAGTCGCGCCGAGGTGAATGATAGGCTCGGCCTTGGGGCACTGCTGTGAAAAAGCGTAAATATGGCTCATAACGTCGTGACGAACCTCTTTTTCCCTTGCCTGTGCGACCTCAAAATTTATATTATCGCAGTTTTCCTGCATTTCTTTTATTTGTTCATCGGTAATATCAAGTCCGAGAGCCTTTTCAGCCTTTGCAAGCGAAATCCAAAGCTTTCTCCATGTGGTAAACTTAAATTTTTCCGAAAAAACATACTGCATTTCGTCGCTTGCATATCTTGTGGAAAATGGTGAAATATATTTTTCTCTTGTATCCATTTTTTTCTCCTTAATATGTTGTGAACACTATTTTAAAAAAAATCATACCTTACAAAAAGGGGTGATTTTTTTGCGTGTTTGTTTAAAGAAAAAACGAAAAAGAAGCGTTTTTTTCTATTATTTTATATGTTTTTTAGTAATTTTTGCGCTTTTGCTTGTTTTTTGTGACACGCGAATTCGCCCTGTGATAAAGCGCAAAGTGCGAGATTGTGCGCGTACCGATACCGTTTACATAATAAACCGTACTCTACTAAAAGAGATTGAAGAGCTTAGTATAAAATACAGCGATTTAGCCATAGTTTCACGAAACGAGTCGGGTGAAATTACCTCTATTCAAACCGACACCTTTGCCGTAAACCGTTTTAAAGCAAAATTCGCATTATCAGTAACTGAAGCGCTTAAAGAAATAGAGCAGTTTGATTTTAAAATACGGCTTGGAACGCTGCTCGGGCCCGAATTTTTAACGCATACCGGACCTGAAATTCCGTTTAAAGTAGCGTCATCCGAGTTTGTGCAAACCGAAATTACAAGCGACTTTGAAGAGTCGGGAATAAACCAAACACTACACCGAATTTATCTTGACGTTACCATAAACGTTTGCTGTTATTTTCCCGGTTACACAACCTCAGCAACCGTTCAAACCGAGCTGACGCTTGCCGAAACCATAGTTGTTGGGACTGTTCCCTCTTTTTATGCGCAGTAGTTTATTTCTTTTTCTTTTTAACCGAGAAGCCGAAGCTACCGAGTTTTTTACCTAAATCGAAATACTCGCCGTGGCAGTAAGCAACAAGGCGGCATTTATCCATTCTAAGCTTGCCGTCGGCATCAATATATTCTTCCTCGATTTGAACTGCGGTAATTTCCGCAAGGAACATATCGTGTGTGCCGAGTTTTTTAACCTCGGTAACCTTACACTCAAGGCAAATGGGACTTTGCTCAATAATAGGTGCCGAAACGGTCTCACCTTTTTTGGCAGTAAGCTTTATTTTTTTAAACTTATCCATTTTCGCGCCTGTTCGCACGCCGCAAAAATCGGTTGCGCGAACTAAGCTTCTCGGAACAAGGTTTATTACAAACTCGCCCGACTCTTTTATGATATTATAGGAATGGCGCTCGGGACGCACCGAAATGTAGGTCATCGGTGGGTCGGAATTTATAATACCTGTCCAGGCGATTGTGAGCGCGTTTGGCTTCTCCTCGCTGCCGCAGCTTACCAAAACTGCGGGAACGGGACCTAAAAGTGTGGAAGGTTTCCAAGTAACTTTACTCATAATTTGCTCCATTAAAATTTAAAATTTAGGTATATAATGCCTCTTTCGGTCAAAAATAAGGATGTGACACAAAAAACTTTTAACAAAAAGGAGGCATTAGAAGTGAAAATCATAGATAGAATAGCTCTGCTCCTAACTATTATCGGCGCACTTAACTGGGGAAGCATCGGGCTTTTTCAGTTTGATATTGTAGGATGGCTTTTCTCAGGTGCCGACTCGCTGATAAGCAGGATCATATTCACACTTGTTGGTGTTGCGGGACTTTGGTGCATTTCGCTTTTATTTAGACAACGCGATGATGCGTAAACTTATGAATTTCGGGCGTGTTACACGCCCGATTTTCATTTTAGTCCTCTTTTTTATTTACTGAAATGTGAAGCTCCTCAAGCTGTTTTTCGTCAACAGTTGCGGGACACTCGGTCATAAGCTCCATCATATTTTGAACCTTGGGGAATGCGATAACGTCACGAAGGCTATCAGCGCCAAGCATAAGCATAACGAGTCTATCAAGGCCGAGACCCATACCGCCGTGGGGAGGTGCGCCGTAGGTGAAGGCGTCGGTTAAGAAGCCGAATTTTTCGTGCGCCTCTTCATCCGAAAGGCCGAGTGCGGTGAACATTTTCTTTTGAAGCTCGGGGTTGGTAATTCTAATCGAGCCGCTTGAAAGCTCAATGCCGTTTAAGACAAGGTCGTAAGCCTTAGCGCGTACACTTCCCTTATCGGTATCAAGATACTGAATATCCTCCTGCATCGGCGAGGTGAACGGATGGTGCATTGCAACGTATGTGCCAAGATCCTCGTCCCACTCAAAGAACGGGAATTCGGTAATCCACAAGAATGCCCACTCGTTTTCGGGGATAGCGTTCATTTTCTTTGCGGCCTCTAAACGAAGCATACCGAGAACTGAAAGCACGATCTTATTTTTAGTATCCGCAATTACAAAGATTATATCACCGATTTTAGCGCCTGTTTTTTCTACAATAGCGTTCATTTCCTCTTCTTTTAGGAATTTGGAGAAGCTGCTTTGAATTCCCTCTTCGGTGATTTTTGCCCAAGCGAGACCCTTGCCGCCTACGCCGCGAACCTGCTCGGTTAATTTATCAAGCTCTTTTCTTGAATAAGCCGCCGCGCCGTCTTGTACGCAAATTGCGCGCACGCTTCCTGTTTGTGCGGCACTGCTAAACACTGTAAAGTCACAATCCTTTACAATGTCAGTGAGGTCTACGATTTCATATCCGAAGCGCACGTCGGGCTTATCCGAGCCGTATTTTTCCATTGCCTCGCGGTAGGTCATACGACGAATAGGCATTTTGAGGTCAATATCCATAACCTCGTTAAAGAGGTGCTTTACAAAGCCCTCTCCGATTTGCATTACGTCCTCAACGTCAACAAACGACATTTCAAGGTCGATTTGAGTAAACTCGGG
>CAZDLQ010000021.1:0-10244 GCA_964506315.1 uncultured Oscillospiraceae bacterium | reverse complement strand
GCGATAGTTTGCCTCATTACCAACGGTTTCAGGCATATAAACAACTAATGCAACGTAATCAGACTCAGCGCCCGATTCAATGCTACCAGTTTTGGTGTAGCCTGTAGAAAGAATGGCTGCGGAAGCATCATCGATAGCAGCGCGAGCTGCAGCACGGTCAGCGTAAGGAGTCTTAACGTCTTCTTTTACGCCGAATTTAATGTGTTCGGAAAGACGAATTGTCTCGCCATCAACATTGATTGACTCAACCTCATTGATGATGTTAATTCCTAAGTCATATTTGAGAGCGAGAGAGCCTAAGTTAGAAACTCTTAAGTAAACTACCTCAGTATGTCCGGGCTCCCAAAGTGTGTCTTCTTCAAACACGTTAGTGGTAGCTGTTACCTTTTCCCAGCTATCACCGTCATAGTATTCCAGTTCAACATCAAGATTACCAGCAGTAATAATGTTGTTGTTGCTGGAAACACTGTCAGTAAACCAAGCAAACGTGGTGCCGATAAGCATAGACACGCACACAAGAAGTGTGAGTGCACTTAAAAGCAATGCGCGCTTGGTGCTTTTTGTTTTTGCCATTTTCTAATGACCTCCTAGAGTATACGGGCTTCTTGTGGGTATAAGAGTCTTTATAAAGCCTCGAAATTCAAGACTCTACTGCTTTGTCATTAGTCCTTGTCAACAAAAACAGTGCCAGCGGTCCAGCCTACGTTTGCGAATGCTTCAACAGCATTGTCGCCTGTGTTGTCGCGTTGGAGAGCGTCAGCTTTAACTGTGATGCTAAACTCGCCACCGAGAGAAAGTACCTCATCAAGAGTAAAGTCTTCATCGATCTTTACCTTGTTGAATACAACCTCGTCGCTTCCTGCAGCGAACTCTCTGTTAAGGTATAAATACCAAACAGCGTTTCCGTTTGCATCGGGGGTAGCAGTGTTCTCAACGAGCAACCATTTTTCAGCAGTATTACCAACGTTTGCAGCTAAACCATAGGTTGAGCCTGAGAAAATGTCGGTAAATGCTAAAGAGCCACCAAAGTCTTTCCAATAGTTAGCCTTGGTCATTGTAACGCTTACACGAATCCATTGGGTGTAATCGCCGGTGTTGGTAATCTTAGGATCCTTATCGATAACCTTGCCGGGAACTACGTTGTAGTATGTAACACCATCAGCGGTTTCAGTTCCATCCAATGCTGTCTCAGTAACCTTTACTGAAAACTCAGGATCGGTAACTGTTGCATCAGTAGCAACCTTAAAATCGTTGGTGATTTCATCGTTAGCATTAAACCAAGCTAAAGTACCCATTGAAAGAATGGCAATAAGGCAAACTGCAAGTGCAATCACAACTACCTTTTTCTTTGTCATCTTTTTCATTTTAGTGTCCTCCTTTCCCAAAAGATTATATTTCAAATTCACGCCTGTCGGAATTCCTTTACAGGCACGAATTAGAAACCTTAGTTTTCGGTGTTATCCGCATTTTTGGCTACCTCGGCGCGAAGCTTTTCAACCTCGGCGCGAAGGAGCTCATTTTCCTTTGCGGTTTCGTCATTTTTCTCTTGCTCGGTGTCTTCTTCACCGTCGTCCTTTTTCTTTTTGCCGATCATATCAGGCACAAACACAAGAAGAATCAGCACAATTCCCACACCGATGGTGATATACATACCCGGGGGATTTTGCACAAAGTTTGAAACGTATCCAAGCTTTGGAATGGAAAATTGCGGCACGCCGATTACGTTATTAAAATGAATCGGGTCGTTATCCTCAATTTCGTTTGCAATTCCCTTTGTGTAGAAGTGTTTCTTTTCGGCATCAATTCTTACAACCTGGTGGGTTGCTACTACCAAATCCTCATTGAGAACAAAGGTAATATCGTCCCCTACCTTGATGCTGTTTACGTCAACCTTTTTAACGTAAATTAAATCGCCAACCATATATTTAGGCTCCATACTGCCCGAAATAACGGTATAAACCTGGAATCCTAAAATGCGCGAACCCATTAGAAATACCGCACAAAGCACGATTAGTACCACCAAGGTGGTGGATATAATGCTCCATGCCTTTTTTAGTATATTCTTCATAGCATTTACTCTCCTTTTTTTGCCATTCGGCAATCAAAACCTACATCATCGGATATGGGCTTTGATTGCCGTCTATCCTCGTTTTGAGGATAGACGGACTTATAGCTAAAAAACGTTTCGATTATTCAGCTTGAAGACGGAATCTTGAGGTTGCAGCATCCCAATAGGTGCTATAGCCTACGTTTTGGCAAATGAGCTTAGCCTCATCGCCCTCGGTGTAAACGTAATCGGCTGCGGGCTTGAAGTTAAATGCGCTAAAGTTGCTGCCTTCAACAGCTACAAATTTAAACGTACCGAAGTTGGAAGCGAGGTTAATGGTGTTGTGGTTGGTTCCAACATTGAAGTAAATTGTACCTGTGATTTCACCGCCGCCAATTGTCGGAGTGTGACCGCCTGCGATGTAGATGTTATCTGCAAGCTCACCGCCCGAGATGTTAAGTCTTGGGCACCAGCTATAGAAGCCGTCGTACTTATCATTGGTTGTGCTTACGTTACCGCTGATTTTACCGCCTGTCATATTAAAGATGGTGTAGTTGGTAACACGCATAGCACCCGAATCAGAAGCGGTATTGTTGCTAATTTCAAAATCGCCGCTAAGGTTAATGGTGGAGTAGGTTCCTGTATAGATGCCGCCGCCTACGCCGCCTGCGATATTGCCGCTGATTTTACCTGAATTAAGGTTGTAAACCGAGCTGTTTCCGTTTGTGCCGTAGCCCCAAATTGCGCCACCGTCTTTGGCTGCAACGTTATTACAAATCTCGCCGCCGTTCATGGTAAGATTACATTTACCTACCATACGGATAGCGCCTGCGCTACCGGTAGAGCGGTTATTATTGATCTTGGAGCCTTCATTCATAGTAATATGTCCGCCGCCCCAAACGGCACCTGCTGCTGAACGGTTACCGATAATCCAGCCGCCATTCATAGTTAAGGTAGCGCCGATTCTTGTATCAAGGTTAACGGCATAAGCACCGTCGTTGTTTTGGAGAACTGCGCCGTCATTTAAGATGATTTGCGAATTCTTTCCTGCCTTGATTAAGTCGCCTGTAGCGGTAACGCCGCTGTTTTCAACCTGGTTACCTGACAGGCTTGACCATACTGCGCCGCCATCAACTACAACGTCGGTAAGTGTAAGAGCAGCGTTTTCGCCGAGCTTGAACACTTCACCTGTATAAGCATTAGCTGCGGTAACCGAGCCGCCGACACGGTACATTTTATATCCGTCGCCGTCAATTACGGGATCGTAGTTAACGTTAAACGTGTTGTCAATAAGAATATCTTTGGTGAGTCTGATATTAGGCTCTTTGCTAGCCAAAGCAGTTCTTAATTCAGCAGCGTTTGAAACGAGGGTGAAGTCAAGGTCTGCGTCCTTATCATAAAGCTCGTCAAAGCTATCTTTTTCGTATGTAAGTTGAGTTGCGATGATTTGAATATCAAACGCGCCGCCAAGGTCCATACCCTGATACTCGTTGCCTGCGGATTCTCTCATTTTGAGAGCGATTCCGAGGTAAGCGGCAGATTCAGCGGTAAGCTCACCCTTGGTGGTTTCTTTAATGGTGTTTACGAACTCACGAACAGTACCTACATTTTCCCAAGTGCTGATAGCAGCACGGTCGGTAGGCATATCCTGAACGCTGGTGTTTACGTAAACGTCAATTACGTCAGCGAGTGCTGTAAGCTCAGTTCCGCTTGCGGACATAAACTTTGCAAGCCATTTGAGTGCTAAAGAGCCCTCATTGACGATTTTGAGAACCTTAACGTCGGTATAACCGGGTTCCCAGTTGTTGTAATCGAAGATTGCTTTGTTGGAATCTTTAATAGAAGTCCAATCATCGTCCCCATCCTTGAGAAGCAAATCAATCTTCAAGGTTCCGGCCTCTATTTTGTTGCCGGTAGAGGTAACGCTATCAGTAAACCAAGCAAAAGTGGTGCCAATGAACATTGCCACGCACACAAGCAAGGAAAACGCACTGAATAGCAGCGCGCGTTTAGTTGACTTTTTCCTTGTCATTTTTAGGTGACCCCCATGGTATTGTTTTGCCGTCTATCCCATTTTTCAGGGATAGACGGACTTTTTATTAACAAAGCGATAAAGCTTAAGTTAACTTAGATGGCTTTAAGACGGAAAGTTGATGTGGTAGCATCCCAATAGGTTTCATAGCCTGCGTTTTGGCAAATGAGCTTAGCCTCGTCGCCCTCGGTGTAAACGTAATCGGCTGCGGGCTTGAAGTTAAAGTTGGTGTAATGCTCAGCATTATCAGCTACAGTAAACTTAAAGCTGTTAAACTCTTTTGCAAGATATGCGGTCTTATGATTGGTTGCTAAATCATAATGAATTGTGCCGTCAATATCAACAAGACCCATTGTAAGACCTACGCCGCCCGTGTAGAGAATATCGTCTTTAATCTCACCGCCGAGTAATGAAACGGTATCATTGATGCAGTAGATAGCATACGGAGTTGCAGCGCTGGTATTGTCATAAATCTTACCACCGGTCATTTCCAATACAGGATATTTGTAGTGGTTAAGTCTAAATGCGTTACCGAGCTCGCCTGCAGTGTTGTGGTGAATTTCAACGTCGCCGGTAATATAGTACTTATCGGCCGAGCCGCCCCAAATTACACCGCCTGCTGAGGTAGCGTGGTTGTATGCGATTTCGCCGCCTGCGAAGGTTACCTTAATATTGTTACCGCTCCAAAGCACGCCGCCTGTGGGAGCTGTATTGTTTGTGATTTTACCACCGTTTACAGTAACAGAAACGTCATATCTGTTTTGGCTGTCAACTGAACGGAAAACGCCGCCTAATGTACCCGAGTTACCGCTGATTTCGGAGCCATCGTTTACGATTGTAGCGCCGCCAAGCCAAATTGTAGCACCGTTTGTTACTGTGTTGTTGATGATTTTACCGCCGTTAAGGGTAAGAGTACCGTTACCGCGGGTTGCAAGGTTAACTACAGCATCAGCGCCGTTATGGTTTTGGAGAACTGCGCCCTCTGCGAGAACAACGCTTCCGTTACCTGCTGTTTTAACAAGCGAGCCTGTTGAAACCACGCCTGTGTTTTCAGTACCGCGCTTAAGAACGCTATCTTCAGCACCTGTCCAAATAGCACCGCCGTCAACTACAACGTCCTCAAGTGTTAAGGTTGCGCCTGCGGCAACCTCAAATACTGCGCCTGTGTAAACAGTAGGCTCAGTTGAGAAGGTTGCAGGAAGTGACTCGTCAATACGGTACATCATATAACCGTCACCGTTGATGGTGGGGTTATAGTTTACGGGGAAGTTTCCGTCGATAAGGATGTTCTTTGTGAGTACAATGTTGGGCTCATTATTGTTTAATGCGGCTCTTAATTCAGCAGCATTTGAAACGGGAGCAAAATCAAGAGTAGCGTCCTCGTCATAAAGCTCGTCAAAGCTATCTTTTTCGTATGTAAGTTGAGTTGCGATGATTTGAATATCAAACGCGCCGCCAAGGTCCATACCCTGATACTCGTTGCCTGCGGATTCTCTCATTTTGAGAGCGATTCCGAGGTAAGCGGCAGATTCAGCGGTAAGCTCACCCTTGGTGGTTTCTTTAATGGTGTTTACGAACTCACGAACAGTACCTACATTTTCCCAAGTGCTGATAGCAGCACGGTCGGTAGGCATATCCTGAACGCTGGTGTTTACGTAAACGTCAATTACGTCAGCGAGTGCTGTAAGCTCAGTTCCGCTTGCGGACATAAACTTTGCAAGCCATTTGAGTGCTAAAGAGCCCTCATTGACGATTTTGAGAACCTTAACGTCGGTATAACCGGGTTCCCAGTTGTTGTAATCGAAGATTGCTTTGTTGGAATCTTTAATAGAAGTCCAATCATCGTCCCCATCCTTGAGAAGCAAATCAATCTTCAAGGTTCCGGCCTCTATTTTGTTGCCGGTAGAGGTAACGCTATCAGTAAACCAAGCAAAAGTGGTGCCAATGAACATTGCCACGCACACAAGCAAGGAAAACGCACTGAATAGCAACGCGCGTTTAGTTGACTTTTTGTGTGTCATCTCTATGACCTCCTTTTTTATTACCAACACGGGAAAACCAACCGCTTTTCCGGACGTGTTGGCATAATACCGGATGCGGTTATTAACAAATTTTTGCCTTACGGCAACCAAAAGGCACAAAGGCCGACTGCGTCGGCAGTGAATAGTGAAGAGTGAATAGTGAAAAGGTTTGGTGTGCCGCCGTCGCGGCACGAATCTAAATTTGTTTCGCTATGCGAAACACCGATTCCCTTATCTATTATCTCCTATCTATTATCTCGCGAAAGCGTTTGCGCTTTTTGGTTGCCGTCTATCCTGAGAAGGATAGAACGGCGCGAGGTAAAATGTCGAAGACAAAACATTTTTAACACAAAATAATTAGTATTTTACGAACGGAAGCAGGGACAGCCAAAGCTTCCGTTTTCTTTTAATATAACGCTCACGTTCTAAGCCATGTGTGCGTCCTATTTCGTTATTTAGGTATCTTAGCTCTTGTGAAAACCCAAGAAAGAGCTGAATTATACCTATTATTAGACTTATCAGCAGCAAAATTGCCATAATACCAACGAGCCAATATAATACGACGTAAGGGTTATTTGCTTGGGGCATTGCTTTCTCCTGTTTCTTTGCGAGGGGTAGTGCTTATTTTGTCTCCTCAGCTGTATTTGCTTGTTCTGATTCAGACTGAGCGGCTACGGAAACGGGCTGCGCGCCGCCTTCTAACTGTGCTTTAAGTGCCTTAAGCTCTTCAAGCATTTTAGCGTTTTCTTCTTTTTCGGCCGCGATTTTTTCTTTTTCGGCCTGCATTTGCTCCATTTGCTCTCTCTTATATCTACGGAACAGGTTGAAGAATTTAACGCCCTCATAGAGAATAATGAGCATAAAGGGAGTGAAAATGCAAATGAAGTAACCGGGAGTGGTCTTTAAGAAGTTAAAGAAGGTGCCAAGACCTGCTATATGGCTTTGATACCTACCGAGAATGTACGGATAGGTAACGATTGTAGCATCATCGGTGTCGGTGGTTGTACCGTATGTAACAAATCCGGGATTTCCTTCGGCGTCGGTTGCAAGCTTCCTGATTTTATGGGTTACGGTTTCGCCGAAGCTCTCAGTATCCTGAGACATAAAGGTAATAATATCGCCCTCTTTTAAGGTGGACGGATCAACCTCTTTAACAAAGATTAGCGCGCCTGCATTAAAATCGGTAGCGGCCATAGAGTCGGAATTTACAATATACAGCTTAAATCCAAAAAGGCTACGGTCGTTACGGTTAAAGGTCGTGCAGGAAATGACGGTAAAAATCATCATCGTTACGGTAAGTAAAACTACTAACCATATAACCGTTGTTTTAATTATACTAATTGCTTTCTTCATATTAAGAGTTGCCCTCCTCGTTATTTCTAAAATACTGTTTAACTGCCTGATAAATTACGCGGAAAACGTGTTCGGCGTAATCGTCATTCTTCGGCATTTGATCGGTATGAACCAATACAGCAAAAGCAAGCGCCACGTTTAATATATGATTGAGTATCATCCACGCATCCGCTTCGTCACAAAACGCTTCCTTAAACTTATCTACAAGCGGTAAAAAGCGCTCCTTATGCTTATTGGCGGAATATTTTGCAAAATACGGCGAATAGAAATACCTAACGTAAGCCAAGCATTCATCACGGTCTTCAAGCAAAAGCTCCCAAATGGAAGCAAAGTATAATCTACAGCGCATTTCAAAATCCATACTTTGCATATACATTACGTCGATATGCCGCATAGCGCCGTCATAAAGCAGGTCATCGAGCGCTTCAAAGGTTTGCGCGAACATATCCTCTTTATCCTTAAAGCATCGGTAGATATACGCCTCGTTAATTCCTGTATAGGTTCCTATTTGTTTTGTGGTTGCCTTATCAAGCCCTTCCCGAGCAATGATATGAATCGTACCGTCAATAAGGCTACGACGGAGGTCATACGATTTCATTTTTTTCTTTCTCCTTCCATGCCGTAAATGTTTACTACATTTTTCGGCAAAATATTACAAACACAGGCAATGTGTTTGCAATGCAAAAATTGACGGAAGCAAGCCTACGTTTATAGGTTTCACTTTCGTCCATTTGGTAACGGATACAATCCGACACTATTGTTTATACAATTATAAAATAACCTATTATAAAATGCAAGTATTTTTTCGCTAAAACCTTTCATAAAAATGATGTTTTTTGGAGTTGTAAAGCGATAGGTTTTGGCTATTTTCCCAAAAATGCAAAAAATCGGTGCAAAATGCACCGATTTTTTATTCGTAAACTCTTATTACTCTTTTTGAAACATCGCAAATCAGTTGATAATTGATGGTATCGGAAAGGCGGGCAAGCTCGTCGACCGACAGCATTTCTTCTCCGCTTGTGCCAAACAGCGTTACGGGCGAGAGGAAGGTGGCCTCGGGGATATCGCTTACGTCTATCATCATTTGGTCCATACAAACTCTACCGACTATCTTAGCACGCTTACCGCAAACCAGTACGTAGCCTGCGCCGAGCGAACGGTGGTAACCGTCGGCGTAGCCGCAAGGCAGGGTTGCGATGCGCATTTGTTTGGGGGCGGTGTATGCCGCGCCGTAGCCGATTTTGGTGCCCTCTTCGACGGTTTTTATATGGGAAATCATAGTTTTAAGCTGCATTGCGGGTTTGAGCTCTTTATAGGTTTCGCTATCATCGGTATTGGGTGCAAGGCCGTACATTGTTATGCCTGCTCTAACCATATCAAGCTGAAATTCGGGATACTTAAATATAGCGGCGCTATTTGCGCAGTGACGGGTTTTGATATCGACACCTGCCGCTACTGCCCCATCGGTAAGCTCTATAAATTTTGCAAACTGCGCCCGTGTAAACTTTTCGGACTTTTCATCGCACATATCGGCGCAGGAAAAATGAGTAAACGCGCCCGTTACCTTTATTCCCGTAAGGTGAGCGGCCTTTACTGCGCTCTCCAAATCAGTAAAGCCTATTCTACCCATACCCGTATCAAAGGCAAGGTGGGTTTCTACCTCTACCGAGTTTTTACTGCAGCTTTGGGAAAGCGCCTGTGCAAAATCGAGGCCGTAAACCGCCTGAATAATTTTATTTCTTGACAAGACAAGCGAAAGCGACGGGTGGGTAAAGCCTAAAATTAAAATTTCACTGTCGGGGAGAATATTTCTAAGCTGCAGTGCTTCATCAAGGCAAGCGACCGCAAAGCTATTTACTCCGATTTTAGAAAGGCGATTAGCGACGGCGACAACACCGTGACCGTAAGCGTCACCCTTAACGGCGGCCATTATTTTAGTTTTACTGTCAAGCTTTTGGCGGATTACTCCGATATTATGCTCAATATTTTCAAGGCTAACGTAAGCCGTTGTTTGACAAAGCACGACGCTCTCTCCTTTCTTTTTATATTAAGACGACGAAAAATCCTTCGACGCGGCGAGGGATTTTTCATTAAACTATCCTATTTTTGCAAGTGTTGCGCCCTTATAGTAATGGCACACGATTTTCTCAAAGTTCCAGCCCTGCTTTAAGGCGTAAAAATGTGCGCCCCACTGGCTCATTCCAACACCGTGGCCGTAGCCCTTGGTGGTGAAAACAAAGTTGCCGTTTGAATATTTAACGTCAAAGCAGGCACTTCTCAGGTTAAACATTGTTCTAACGTTTACGCCTGTTGTGGTCTTACCGCAAATGGAAATTTTATTAACGTAATTTCCGCTTGTGTAACCGCTGTTATTCTTATCCAAAAACTCAAACCAGGTAGACGGGTCACCCGACGGAGTAACGCCGAGCTTTGACTTAATTTTATCCCTTACCGTGCTTTCGGACAAGGTTTTAGTTGCGAGGTAGTTGGATTTTGTTTTAACGCCGTTTACGTAATCGGCAAGATAGTCATATTTACTGTCGACCGCTACAAGATATGCCCTCGCTCCGCCCCAAACCTCTTTTGAAGCCTGTGTGCTTCCCGCCGAGCAGGCGTGGTAGGGCGAATAAAAGGCCTTACCGTTATAGGTCATAATAATATTATAAACCGCTTCAACGGCCTCGTTCACCTTACTCGGAATGGTTTGTTTATAGCCAACCGAAGGAATAGAGCCGCTATCGTTATAATATTTAATATAGGTGTGGGTTGCGACAACCTGAGCCTTGATAGC